>CAZNGC010000036.1:0-10616 GCA_964572435.1 uncultured Planctomycetales bacterium
CCCGCCGGGGGCAAGCTCTCCTTTTAACCTCGGGTATTCCCCTGCCTGCAGGCAGACTATCACGTCGATACATCTCTCTTCCGGAGGAAGCGGCGAATAAACCTTCCTGCCGATGCGCACATAAGACTCCACCGAACCTCCGCGCTGGGACATACCCTTGATCTCGGATTTCTTCACGTGGAATCCGTCAAGCATCCCCGCCAGGCCGCAGACCTCCGCGGCGGTAAGCACGCCCTGGCCGCCTATGCCGTAAAACAATACGTTCAAAACTTCCCGGTTGTTTTTATTTTTCCTGGTTTTCATCGGATTTCCGATTGATTGCCCCGAACTTGCAGACCTGCCGGCAAAGCCCGCAGCCAACGCATAGAATTTCATTGATCACGATCCTGCCGGCTTCTTCGCTAACCGCCGGGCAGTCAATTGCCAGGCACTGACGGCATTTCCTGCATTTTGCCTCATCGACGCTAAAAGGCATGGCGGCTGAACGATCGATCATCTTGCACGGGGAACGGGCGATAATCACGAAAAGCCCGTCCTGGCTTAACCTCAAATCCAGGAGCTTACGCAATCCCTCAATATCGCGGGGATCGATTACGTCCACGTTATCAGCTCCTGCCGAGGAACAGATATTCTCCAGGGAAAGTTTTTTGGAACTCTTCCCCTGTAAAGTCAGGCCTGTTCCGGGATTTTGCTGGCCTCCGGTCATCGCGGTAATCGCGTTATCCATAATAATCACTACGCCCTTGGCGCCGTTATAGGCGGCGCTGATCAGCCCGTTTATCCCTGTATGCATGAAAGTGGAATCGCCGATTACCGCCACCGTTTTACGGTCTTTTACCATCTTGCCGATCCCCTCGAAAAATGGGATACTTGCTCCCATGCAAGTCTGCGTATGCAGGGCAGCCAGTGGCTCCAGGGCGCCTAAAGTATAACAGCCGATATCCCCGGCGACAAAAACCCCGGCTTTCTTCAACACGTAAAAAACCGGCCGGTGCGGGCACCCCGGGCATAATAACGGCCTGCGCGCTTTTTTCCGGTTTTCTCCACGCTCCCTCCCGGAGACAATATCCTTTACCGCCAACGGGCTAAGTTCGCCGCAGCGCCAGGAAGGTTTTTTCGCCGTAAAAACAATGCCCTCCTGTTTCAATTTCTCTTCCAGGAAAGGCTCAAGCTCCTCTATCACATAAAGCTTCTTTACCTTGAAAGCAAAATCCCTGATCTTCCCTACGGGAAACGGGAACGGCATCCCCAGCGTCAGGAAAGATGCCTCCGGGTAAACTTCCCTGGCGTACAAAGCAGATACCCCGCTTACGATAAAACCGGTTTTACGGTCATTGAGTTCAGCCCGGTTAAGCTTCGTCCGCTCGGAAAACTTCTCCAGCTTAAGCAGCCTTTTCTCAAGGTCAAGATGCCTGGGCCGGGCATGAGCCGGGATCATCACGTATTTACGCGGGTCCCTCTGTAATTCCCTCACCGGGACATCGCGATGATACGGCATATCGAATGATTCTTTGGTATGGGAGAGGCGGGTGGTCAGGCGGAAAAGCACCGGGATATCGAACTGTTCGCTGATCTTAAACGCCTCCTGGATAAAAAAATACGCCTCGGAAGGCGAAGACGGCTCGATTAAAGGGACCTTGGCGTAAGGAGCGACCCTGCGCGTATCCTGCTCGTTCTGCGATGAGTACATCCCGGGGTCATCGCAGACCACAACCACGAATCCGGCATTTACCCCTGTATAAGCAGTAGTCATCAGGGGGTCCATGGCGACATTCAGGCCGACCTGTTTACAGGCTGCCAGGGCGCGCCTGCCGGCTAAGGAGGCGCCGAAAGAGGCTTCGTAAGCCACCTTTTCATTAACGGCCCACTGCGCCTCCAGTTCGGAGAACGTACCCATGGTCTCGAGTATTTCTGTAGAAGGCGTGCCAGGATAAGCGGAAGCAAAACAAACCCCTGCCGCCCTGGCCCCCCAGGCTACAGCTTCGTTACCTGAAAAAAACACTCTTTGTTTATCCGGTATTTTCCCCATTTTTAATCTGTCTTGCCGGCATCCAGCAGGATTTGCGCCAGCTCATCCGGCATTACTGCCTGGGGCAGATGCGGGGCGGCCAATTCCTTAACGGTCCAGCCTTTTGGCCCGGCGGCAATCTTATGCACGACCACATCGGTAATCATCATAAATTCGCTGTTCATACAGTGTATGTAAGTCTTGGGCAGGGACTCGATCAAATCCAGGTCAAAACGTATTTTCTCAAGGTAGGGCGGTAAAGCTTCGAGCCCGGCAATGGATGTCGGATCGCAACCCCCCTCGGCAATCATGTCGAACAGGGACTGCCCGGGGTCGGGAAAGGCGGCATCCAGATAAACCAGGCGGCGGATCCTCTCCGGCATCCTGTCGGCAACGCCGGTAATCACCATCCCGCCATAGCTGTGGCCTGTCAATATTATGTTGCGTAAATCATTGCTGAGTATAGCCGTGCAGATTTGTTCGATATGCCCGGACAGGTCGCAGCCGCGGGCATCCTTGAGCGTGGGAGCACAAACCCTGTGCCCCTGCACCCTAAGCATATGCGCGACCGACTCCCAGACAAGACAGCCCATCCTGTTGTTCTCGGTATGTACAGGAGAACCCTTAGTGATCTTATTCCAGGCCTCCGTAGAAACATCCCCGCCGTGAACCAATACATAATCAACCATATCGACTCCCATACCCTATCTTACTCTAATCAACGGCACCGGGCAATACAAATTGATGCAACGCGCCTAACCGAATGCCACATCGAGGATCATCATGGATAAAAACCCCAGGACTGTTCCCGCAGTAGCCAGATCAGTATAGCCGTTACGCTGCGATTCAGGGATGACCTCCTCGACGACAACGAATATCATCGCGCCGGCGGCAAATCCAAGAGCGTACGGCAAAAGCGGCCTTGCCCATAATACAGCCGCGGCGCCCAGGACAGCGGCAATGGGCTCGACTACCGCAGAAAGCTGGCCATACCAAAAACTCTTGAGTTTGGACATCTTCTCCCTGCGCAAAGATACGGATACAGCAAGCCCTTCGGGGATATTCTGGATGCCTATGCCGAAAACCAGGGCTATGGCGGCAGTAAGCGTGGTATCGGGGAGGCCTGAAGCAGCCGCGCCAATAGCAACTCCCACGGCGAGCCCTTCAGGTATGTTATGAATAGTTATCGCCAAAACAAGCAATACACTGCGGTGCCAGGAAGTTTTTATGCCTTCAGCCTCGGCCGTCGGGAAACCGAGGTGCAGATGCGGCAGGAGCTTGTCGATTGCCCGCAAGAAAATCGTCCCGAGGAGAAACCCGGATGCCGCGGGCAGCCATGGAATCATGCCGCTATGAATTGACATCTCGATGGCGGGATCCAGAAGAGACCAGAAACTCGCCGCAATCATTACTCCGGCGGCAAACCCGAGGAGAGAATCAAAAATCTTTTGGCTGAATCCTTTCGCCGCGAAAACCAGGGCCGCGCCTAAAGCAGTAAGGCCCCAGGTAAATATACCGGACACAAAAGCCTGGAATAACGGGTGCAAATTCTGAATCGATCCTCCCATATTTTCCTTTCAAAGAAATATCACAAAAGTGGCGGCTATCCGAATAGTTATTACGCGTACGGCCGCCGCCGGAAATACGTCTTTATTTAATTATATCCGCTTAAATAAGGTAGACAAGAAATATTTGGGAATAAATGAAACGGCCCCGGCTGATACCGGGGCCAATTTTGGCTCCCCCTCTAGGACTCGAACCTAGGACCTGGAGATTAACAGTCTCTCGCTCTACCAACTGAGCTAAGGGGGAATTGATCTTTTAAGATAATAGCGGGTAGTATTGTAACATCAGATAATCTGGCTTTCAAGAGCTTTTATGTCAGCTTCGATCTCCTGGATGAGCCTCTCGATCTCCTTCATCCTCCTGCCATATTCCTTTGCCGTATCCTCGTCGCGGTAAAAGTGCGGGCTGGAAAGAGCGCGGGCCTTGGCATAGGTCTCAAGTTCCAGAGTTTCCTTCTTTTTCAGCAGCCTGTTGATCTTGTCGCGTATCTGGGAGTTATGCCCCTTGCGCTTCTTTTCATCTTCCTTGCGCCTGCGCTCCAGTTCCCTGGCTTTTTCTTTCACTTCATCGGCCTGCTTGACCGCAGCCGGCCTGGGCTTGCGCTCGGCCACCGTATCGCTTAACGTATCACGCTTCTCCAGGTAATAATCGAATGAGCCGGGGAATTTTCTCACCCTGCCGGACTTCACCTCAAAGACATTGTTTGCCACTGACCTGACGAAATGAATGTCATGGCTGATAAAGACGATTGTGCCCTCATAACTGTTGAGCGCGCGCACCAGCGCGTCCACCGCGTCCACATCAAGGTGCGTGGTCGGTTCATCCAGAAGAAGAAAATTCGGCGGGTCGATCAAAAGCTTCGCCAGGATCAACCGGCTCTTCTCCCCTCCGGAAAGCACCTTAACTTTCTTGTCCGCGTCGTCTCCGGTAAACAGGAAGGCGCCGAGTATCGTCCTGACCGTCTCCTCGGCCATATACCCCGGGGCGGCGGAATAAGCCTCCTGCAAAACTGTATTTTCAACATTCAGGACGTCGGTGCGCGTCTGCGAAAAATACCCGATATCCACATTGTACCCGACTGTCCTTTTCCCATTGTCTATATCGGCTATCCCGGCGAGTATCTTCAACAGGGTGGATTTCCCGGCGCCGTTCTCCCCTGCCAGGACAGCTTTTTCTCCCTGGGTTATCTCAAAGTCCAGCCCTTCATAAACCCGGATATCGCCGTAAGATTTATGTATACCTTCAAGGCTGACTACCCTATGGCCGCTCTTGCGGGTAGGCGGAAAAGAAAAATTTCCGATACTCTCCCGCGGATCGGCAGGCACGACGACCTTTTCCTCCTCCATCCTCTCCAGCACGCGCCGCTTTGCGCGCACAGAAGCGGCCTTGTTCGGCTGGGCGTGAAACCTGGCGACAAAATGATCCAGCTGTTTTATTTTCTTTTCCTGTTCCTTGAACTGTTTGATCAGGTGTACCCTCTTCTCCGCCTTGATCTGCTCGTAATGCTCGTAATTACCGTGGACCTTGCTAATCGAACCGTTCTCCAGGATAAACGTATAATTGGTAACATCCGTGAGGAATGCCTTGTCGTGGGAGATCATGATAAAAGTCCCCTGGAACCCTGCCAGGTAATCTTTCAGCCACAATGCCGCGTTCAGGTCAAGATAGTTGGTGGGCTCGTCGAGCAACAAAAGGTCATAATGATAGGTGAGCAATTTGCCCAGCAGGGCGCGCATCTGCCATCCGCCGCTCATCTGGCTTATCGGGCGGTTAAAATCCTTTTCCTTGAAACCCAACCCTGAAAGTATTTTCTTCGCCTTGTATTCCAGCTCAAAGAACCCCAACGTCTCCAGTTCATGCAAGACTTCGCCGTAATACCTGGAGCCGGCCTCGTTCCTGGCCTCGAGCCTTTCCTTATCTTCCTTCAGGCGCATGATCCTTTCATCGCCCTCGGTAAGCTCCGCCAGCACTGTATGTTCAGACCTGAATGACGCCTCCTGCGGCAGATAACCTATATGCACCCCCTTGTTTATCCTCACCTCGCCTGCCGAAGGCTCGGTCTCCCGCAGGATCAGGGAAAACAAGGTACTCTTTCCGGTGCCGTTTGGCCCGATCAGGCCGATCTTCTCACTCCGGTTGATATTCAGCGAAATATTCTCGAAAAGAACTTTCTGCCCGTAATTCTTGGAAAGATTGATGATATTAACCATGGAATTTAAAGCGCCCGGCGGGACTCTAAAGACTTGGAAAGTGTGGTTGCGTCGGCATACTCAAGGTTGGAGCCGACCGGAAGCCCCAGGCCGATGCGGCTCAAATGCACACCAAGCGGTTTAAGTAGTTGAATAAGGTACAAGGACGTGGTCTCCCCTTCGGTGTCCGCGTCGGTGGCGATAATCACCTCTTTGATACTCCCCGCCCTGATCCTCTGGATGAGCCCGTCGATCTTCAAGTCGCTGGGCCCCCTTCCCTCAAGTGGAGAAATCGAACCGAGCAGGACGTGGTAAACGCCTTGAAAATTACCCGCCTTCTCGATCGCGGTAACATCGGCAGGCTTCTCCACGACACAGACGAGATCCTTCTGCCTGCGCAGGTCCTGGCAGATCTTGCAGGTATCCTCTTCGCTTAAGTTATTGCAAATCCGGCAGGAGCGCACACTCTCCTTGACCCTGTTCAAGGATTCGGACAAGGCGCGGATCTCGTCTTTTGAGGCGCCCAATACATGCGCCACTATGCGTTCGGCGCTGCGCCTGCCTATGCCCGGCAGTTTGATCAAGGATTCGATCAGTTTTTCTATAGAAGCGGTATAGTTAGCCATTATCCTTCCCTGACTACCCTGCCGCCGAACATATCAAGGGCGGATTTGACAAAAGGGTTGTTGTGTACGTCATGGTCATACCTTCCCTCTTCGACGAGAATGAAATTTACCCTCAACGGCGCGTTGCATAATTCCGAGGCCACCTTCTCGATCAGGGCCTTGTTTTCCTTGCTCTCCAGCGATTCCTTGTGCAAAGAATAATTCTTGGGAAAGGATACGGTAAGGATATCACCCTGCACCTTCACCGGCTCGCCTTCGCTTAAATAAGTGGATACGGACATCTTGACCGCCGCCAGATTATTCACGATATTATTCCATACGGCCTTGACTTGCTCCAGGGACACAACCGGCTCGGCGTTCCCGGTAACATTCTCCTGCTCAAGGCGCGGATGATGTTTTTCCGCTTTTTCCACGGCAGGGGCGTGTTTAACTTGTTTATGGGCGTGCGGCTCGGGAACCGGCGCGCGGTTTTCCGGCTTGTACGCCAGCCTGACCAGGCTTATCTCCAGCGGTATGCGCTGTGAATCCAGGCGCTTGGCCATTTCCTGCGTAGCGACCAGTATATTGAAAGCGGCAAATATCTCCTCTAAGGTCAAAGACTGGCTCTGTTTGAAAAGCCGGTCACAGACATCCTGCGGCAGATCGACAAGTTTTGTATCGGCCCTGGATACCTTGGACACCATAAGGTTGCGGAAATGCTCGATAAGGTTTGCCAGGAAAACCGACGGATCCTTGCCGTCGTCGATAATCCCGTTAAATAGCGCCAGGGCGCCTTGTGGGTCTTTCTGGATTATCTTCTCGGCGATGCCGAACAAAACATCCTGCTCGACCATCCCCAACACGGATATGGCGTCTTTTATGGAAACCGCCCCGCGCGAAAAAGATACCAGCTGGTCAAGCACCGACTCCGCGTCCCTTAACGAACCGTCGCTGCTTTTGGCTACCGCGAAAAGTACATCCTTGTCCACATTGACATTTTCCTGGAGAATGATCTTTTCCAGCTGCGAAATGATCTCGATCACCGGTATCCTGCGGAAATCCAGCCGCTGGCAGCGGGAGATGATCGTAGGCATCACCTTCTGCGGATGGGTAGTGGCAAAGATGAACTTCACGAACTCCGGCGGCTCCTCCAGGGTCTTCAGCAGGGCGTTAAACCCGTCCGGGGTTATCTGGTGCACTTCGTCGATGATATAGATCTTGTACCTGCCCTGCACCGGCGAGAATTTTACGTTCTCCCGCAGGGCGCGGATTTCGTCGATCCCGCGGTTTGACGCGCCGTCGATCTCGATAACATCGAGGGAATTGCCCTGGTTGATCCCCAGGCATGACGGGCATTTCTGGCAGGGCTTTGCCGTCGGGCCTTCCTTGCAGTTTAAGGCCTTGGCCAGGATCCTGGCGGTAGAGGTCTTCCCCACTCCCCTTGGCCCGGTAAAAAGATAGGCGTGCGCAAGCCGGTCCTTCTGGATAGCGTTCTTCAGGGTGCCGACTATGTGGTCCTGGCCGACTATGCTCTCAAAATCCTGCGGGCGCCATTTTAAAGCGAAGACTGTATAAGCCATTTTATTTCTTGTCGATCTGGATCTGCTGGACCTTTACGCCTTTTTCCGCCAGGTATTCGAAGGCGCGCTTGATTTCTTCTTCCTGGCCCTCTACCGTAAGGATAGACCAGCCGGCCTCCATGGAAAAAGAAGCCTCGATAATGTTCAGGCTGATATCGAATTTCTTGCAGAGATAGCAGATTATTGATTCGTCCTGTAAAGTCCCGGGGAAAGTCAGCCCTATGGAAATTTTCATTCTCTCTCCTTGATTGTCCTATTATACCAAAAAATCTTTTTCAAATGTATAAAAATTACTTTTGGCTTAAACCTCACCGATATCCGGCAGCATCTCCGCCGGAGGGGCAGGCTCGACAATGCGGATATTCCTCCATTTCCCCTGCCGGTACCTGGCGAAGACAACCCCGGAAAAGACCAGAAAAAAGAACACCATCGCCGACCATCCCGCCTCCGGAGGAAGGCACAGGAGCCGCAGGATAACCGCCAATACTGCCACCATCGCCCAATGCAGGATCACCGACATGCGCATCGCCCAAAATGTGTCCCCCGCCCCGCGCAGGGCGCCGATAAAAACGCAAAGCATAGCCTCCACAAGCACGTATATAGAGGCGACACGCACCATAAATACGGCCATCGGCACGGCGGAATCGAATACCGGGCTTGCGCTCGACGGGTGAAAAACATTTACCAGCATGCCGGGAAAGCCGGCGAAAAGGACAAAGATAAACGCGGAATACATCCCGCCGAGTTTAAGCCCGGACATCGCCGAATGGTGCGCCATATCCGGCTGGCGGGAGCCCATATATTTACCGACCAGGCTGGTTACGCCGATCTCTATCCCCAATAGCGGCACGAAAGAAACGAAGTCCCAGTTAAAAACCAAAGTAGCCGCTGTAGCTGCCGCCGGCCCGAGCGAATGAAACATCATCACCATCGCGTTAAAGGCAACGACGTTCAGGCACATCTCAATACCGGTGGGGCATCCGAAACGCAGGAGCTTGGCGGCAAGCGCGCGATCGAAACGAAAAGAACCCGCAATATTATATTCCCTGCGATTGCGGCTTCCAAGATAAGCGGCAAAGAGGATGGCCAGGCCGATAACTCCGCCGATAACGGTAGCGTATGCCGCGCCACGGATGCCCATCGCCGGAAACCCCAGCTTACCGAAGATAAACAAGTAGTCCAACCCGACGTTGGCGAGCATGGCGCTGAAAGAAGCGAACATGACAATCTTTGTGCGGCCGATGCCGGAGAAGAAACCGCTCATCGCTGTTCTTGCCAGGGTGATTAGCGAACCGTAAAGCAAGATGCTCAAGTACTCTTTCTGCGGTCCGAGTTGTCCGCTGCCGACCCCGATAAAAGAAAATAACCGGTAAGCCAGCGGCTTAAGCAGGAGGATAAGCGGATAGGCACATAGCGAAAAGATCAACGCCTGGCTCAAAACAAGGCTGCAATCATTTTTCCTGCGCGCCCCCAGGTGCTGGGCAACCAAGGCAGTGGTAAAACCGATCAGGCCGACGAAAAACGAGTTCATCATGAAAGAAGTCAGCCCCCCGCCCATCACCGCGTTCATCAGTTCCGGATCCATCCGGGCAAGGAAAAGCCTGTCGGTAAAAACCATGATCGTATCGCAGGCGTGCGATATGATCATCGGCAGGGAAATGGCGATCACCTCGGCCATCCCCCCTTCTTTTAAATGATGTTTTTCCATGTGCTCCATTCTAAAAAATAAATCCGACGCGTGGCGTCGGATAATTACGGATTTTAATCGGAGAGGCTGGGATTCGAACCCAGGGACCCAGTTGCCCAGGTCAACTCATTAGCAGTGAGTTGCTTTCGACCACTCAGCCACCTCTCCAGAAAAATCAGGAAGCCTTTCTCTTTTTTCTGAAGAAATCTTTAAGCAGCAGCCCGCATTCGGCCTCAAGGATGCCCTTGAACACCTTCGGGCGATGATTCAGTTTCTTATGATTTACGATGTTGATTACCGAACCGCATGCCCCGGTCTTGGGATCGCTGGCGCCGAAATACAGGTTCTTTACGCGCGCCAGCACAATCGCCCCGGCGCACATGCTGCAAGGCTCAATTGTAACATAGAGGCTTGCCTCGTTCAACCACTTTGTCCCCAGGTAATTTGCCGCGCTGGTGATGGCGATTATCTCGGCATGCGCCGTTGGATCGTTAAGGCGTTCGATCTGGTTGTGCCCGCGGGCAATCACTTTGCCGCCATGCACGATCACCGCGCCGACCGGCACCTCATCCTCGTCGAAAGCCCTCTGCGCTTGCCTTAAGGCCTCCAACATGTAGAATTCTTCCGGGTTTTGCATATTAATTGCGCCCAGCAGGAATCGAACCTGCAACAACCAGCTCCGTAGGCTGATGCTCTATCCAATTGAGCTATGGGCGCATGAAATTAATCTATCGTCCCGCCAAAAACCGGCGGGATTAACTCGGCCAGGCAACTTATGTTCTCCGCCTGCGGCGGCTCCATAAGTTGCGGCCTCGTTAAAGCTATGGGCGCATGAAATTAATCTATCGTCCCGCCAAAAACCGGCGGGATTTCATAATATCAGATTTACCTATGGCTGTAAAGAATGATTTTGGCCGCCTGAAGCCTAATAATGCACAAGGCTGCCGTCAATCTTCGCTTTTCTGACCGCCAGTTTAAAAA
>CAZNGC010000037.1:0-10527 GCA_964572435.1 uncultured Planctomycetales bacterium
CCTGCCGCTGGCGAGCATCCCCAGGAAATTATCTATGGTAGTCCCGTGGATCACTATTTCTTTCCCCTTGGAGGTAAGCTCCTCGACCTTCTGCGCTAATTTCGCATTAGCCGCCGTGACACTATCCCGGATTTGCTTCTCCTCCGTTGCCAGCTTCTCAATTATCGCCTGCTGCTGCCGGAGGAGCTGGTTAAGCTGGATTATTCGTTCCCCGGCAACCCCCTTTGCCAGCATGGCCGCGGACAACCTATTCAGCAGCTTGTTGAAATCCAGGCCGGCATCTTGATATTTAGCCAAAGCAGTGGTTATGCCTCCCATATACGCGCCAAGCAGCTCCGGTATAGCCGCCGGGTTGCCACGCGCCAGCCCGCTGCTGATTAAACTCGCGACCGCGTCAATCTCAAGCTCAATCAGGAATTCTTCCGTGGTATTCACGGGCGAGCTTGAAGATTCCTCAACGGGAAAGTCTATGACAAATTTTGGCCCGCTTTCCCCGGAATAAGCCTCGATATCCCCGCCATGATATTTAATTATCTGGTCAACCAAATAAAGCCCTGTCCCCCCGTCCTTTGATTTGCTGCTTTCCCCTTCGCGGAATAATCTCCTATCAGCAAGAAATTCTTGAGGGATGGCTCTGCCGTTATCAGTACAAGTCATCCTTACAAACTTGTTCCCTCCCTTTTCTACTACCCCGCTGGTAAAAGATATCTTCCTCCCTCCGGCATCCTGGGCATTTGAAATAAGGTTTTTCCAGACACAGGACAATTGTAATTCATTGCCTGATACAGCCAAAGAACTCACATTATCATCTAACTGCAAGTCATACTCGTAGCTACTCCCCCTACTCACATACATATCGACTATTTCTTTGAGCGAAGAATTGATATCTACCGGTTTCTTAATGCCCGGTTCGTTTATCTCATTTTTTAACCTGGCAAAGGTGGAAATGAACAATTTAATCTCTTGCTCAATATTTTTTGAAGCAAGAAGGTATTGGTTGCGAATACTGTATGCCTCCGCAAAGCCGCCTCTTATCACCAATGCGTCTATCTGGAGTTTAAGACTTAATGCCTTTTTAATGTGGGTTAAAATCCTGTCATATATTTTTGATAATATTTGCGGGTCTAAACCAAGCAACCCTTCCCAACCAAGTACTCTTACTAATACATTGTTCTCCTGCGCGACCGCGGGAACTTCTTTCAAAATGTCCGCGTAATCACTGAAGTCATCGACTTCTTCTGACAACAAGTCAGCGAAGGAAAATATTACAAGTTCATGTTTCAAATCATGGCGCAAATCTTTAAATATGGTAGCTTTGGCTAAATAAGCCTCGTTCAGCGTGGCGGGTGTATCCGCGTTCGAGGAATTTACTCCGCATTCTTCCAGCAACGCGATAGCCATAGCATCCGTGCCTAAATCACTGTTGGATCCCAGCTCTTTAAGGTCATCAAGCCTGAATTTCAACTCTTTGCGCTTATTTATTACGACCAGCTCATCTACTTCGGAAAGCGGTTCGTGATTGGACTTGAAATTCTCGGCTATCTCCTGGATTGTCGGCCTTTTCTCGAACTTAAAGATCCCCAACTGATGCGCCAAATCCCTGGCATACCCCCAATACAAATTAGACAAATTTGTTGATAAAGACGGCGTATCTTTTTGCATCAGGGCCAGATCATCAGAGACCTCGGCAGTCTTTAAATCTATCAACTCCCCTCTTGTTTTGGAAAGACTAAGCTTCCTCCCTTCAAATAAATCGTCGGTAACAACCACTGTCCCGCTTTTAAGCAAAGGATATATAAGCTCGGTAGAGACATCTTCCTCTGACAACAACATCCCATGGGCCTTAGAAAGGAGGATAGTACGTCCACCCTGATCGATAATTCGCTTTAAGGAATCTTTTACAAGTTTATCTGCCTCGTTTTGCTCATCAAACCTATTCTTCATGAAATAGGCAATATGCGTATGCCTGATAGTATGGCCATTGATATTAAAGGTAACCGCGGTTATAATTGCATCTTTTTCCTTTTTATAATCAACTAACCGCAATGAATCCATCAAGGCATCCAGATTATCCCCCTGCGGATCAAATCTTCTGCTCAACAAAACCAGATCCAGCAGGTAATCAATCAGGTATTGCCTGTACGGCCCGAACGAGATGCCCGTGCCTAACTTAGACAGGATATATTGCGACACCTCTGTCTCAACCTGGTTTTCGCTTACCGTGCCGGCAAAAATGTTGCTTCTGTCTATTGTTACAACCGAGTACTTGCGCGGGGATTTATTCTCCAGATCAAAGAAAGAAAGGGCTCCTGATATGTCCGCTCCGCTGCAAGGATAAAGCAAGGTATCGTAGTCATTGTACCCGGAGGCTTTTTTAACCGCTCCCGCCACTCCGTTTAAGAGCGCAAAATATCTTTCTGCCGGCCTTGTTTCTCCGGAAACCGGATTCCGTTGTAAACGCTCCAGCGAATTCAACCATCTATCGATATACCCTTTACGGCTTTTAATTAACCCGGACATCTTTTTAAAAGCATCGCCGATAACCTGAACATCGTTTCTATCTATAATCTCTTCCGAGGGTTCGGAAGAGATTGCGGAAGAACTCCCTGCCGCTTCGGCAGAAACCCTATCAATGACGTCCTTTAAATAAATATTGTTTATCGGAATAATCCTTCTTTCATAACCTCTATTCGGCATGATATATGGATAAACAATAACCTCGGAATTAGCCGGGCTGAAATTTGCCAGTTCGTTCATGGTAACCTTGTCCAAATTCAATTCCGGCTCAATAACCATGCCAAGCCTGTCGCTTACGATACGGTCTTCATAACCGGGGATATTCAAATAGCCCCCGCCCATCGCGTCCGCGGAACTCGGACCCGGGCGCTGGTTACTGCGCAGCCTTTCAAAAGAATGATTGTGGTAATCCCCGAGCACCTGCTCACCATCACGCAGCTCGGTCTCAATAACCCTGATCACCTCGGCGCTGCTTGGTATTATATAATCGGCAACAGTCCCGTCTTCAAACTCCGTAAGCGGCCGCAGCCGGTTAATCCTGTATGTATTGGCTTCTTTAGTCCCGATAATCAATCCCGCGTTCTCATGAAAATCGTCTTCCGAATAATTTCTTGTGACCTGATCGGCCAGACGTTTTAATTCCTTAATAACCTGGTCACGGGAATCCGCCGCCAAAGCCAAGGTCGCCTCCGGGGTATTTATGAATTCTTTATAATCTGTAACCGGCGAGCTGGAAGAAACGGGGGGAACGGCTGTTTGATCCTGTGCGGGATCCACCAGCAAGTTATCGATCTTAAACTCCCCTCCTGAATAATCCAAAACTATATTATTCTTCAGCAACCCGCCGGCTAATCCTTTTGTGGAATATATCTGCCCCTGGCTGATAGCGCCTGATACTTCCGCCCCAAAAGAAATACCCCCGCTCAGATAACTTCTGATAACCTGCCCCTGCGGGGTATAAACCGGTTCTTTAATATTGTATTCACCTTCCTGGAAGGATTTTTTATAAGCCTGGAAATATGTATCTTTGGACCACGGATGGCTGGAAGTAAATCCGTTAAGATCCCGCTTATTGATTAGATGGCTATAAGGCCCGTTTTTACCGGAAAATTTTTGCTTGAACCACTGGGCAAGGATAAGCGAATAATAAACCTGCCTTAGAGGAGCATACCTTTTTGCCGTATTCACATCCCTGGTCAGCTTGGGAAGAATGTTTTTCCTGATCAATCCCGAAGCATACTCATTAAGCTGCTTTAATCTTTCATCGTTGAAATTATATATTGCTGAACCCTTCAGGTAATCCTGCTCCAGCATTACTTTGAGCGTGGCTTTATAGATATAAGCATTATCCGTGCCCTGGCGGATAATGATTTCTCCGGGAACAATCCACGGCCTTGTCAGCGTGGGGATGGAAACATTTTCTCCAGCGAATAATTCATTGGCTTTCTGATAAAGTTTATTCCAATAATCTCTGCCTTCCGGGGTTTGCGGCGAAGTAAAACTTGCGGTATCTTTCTTAAGCTGGAGATCAGCCTCAAGAAGAACTTTTCCCAGATCAGTCTGCGCTAAATAGTCATCTATAATGTTATCGGGAGAATCCGGCCTTAAATTAACCCAGAATGAATCATTGGGAAGTGTTATGCCGACAAAAAAGAAGTTTAATAAATCTTTAGTCGTGCTTTGGAGCTCGCCTGATGGTGGATTTTTAAAATCGCCCTTATCCAAAATAAGCTTAAGGTCATTGCCTTTACCGCTATAGCCGATAGACCTTAAATGCAAGGGTCGGAATTTATCCTGGGTAAGCGCCTTATGCAGTCCGCCGAAGTAACCGGATATATCAAGCTGGCCGGCTACCTGGGCAAACCCGGATTGCTCGAATATTAGCGTAAAGCAAAGCAGAAAATAAAGTATCTTCGGAAATTTCTTAATCATATTGTTTTATTTAATGAAACTGACGGCTCATCGGCCTTAACATAACAAGTATGCTATATAGGTAAAGCATTTCAAGGGTAAAAATCCGTTTTTAAGAAAGCGTTTTCAAAAAAATCTCCACATACCCTTGACTTTTATTTTTTATGTGGCAAGCTTGGGGTACTCTTTTTTGTTAACTGAAATGGAGGACGCGGATAGCGAGAGCCATTGAGGATTATCCCCTCCAAAAAGGACCCTTAAAATCAGGGCCCTTTTTGTTTATATGGGTATTCTTCGCGGGTTATCCGGAGTTATTTTATATACGCGCGGATGATCTTTTGATCGTTGAGCGGGCGGTCCTCTGCATTAACCGGAGTATTTTCGATCTTCTGAACCACGTCCAATCCTGACACAACCTCGCCGAATATGGTATGGCGCATGTTCAACCATGGCGTTTTGGCGCAAGTAATAAAAAACTGGCTTCCGTTGGTATTTGGCCCGGCATTGGCCATCGCCAAAATTCCAGGCCCATCGAATCTGGCTACCGGGGTAACTTCGTCTTCGAAAGGAGAACCCCAAACCGATTCTCCTCCCATTCCTGTTCCCGTTGGATCTCCTCCCTGGATCATGAACCCTTTAATCACGCGGTGAAAGATTAAACCGTTATAATACCCCTTTTCCGCCAGTTTCTCAAAATTCTCGCATGTCTTTGGCGCAATATCCGGCTTCAGCTTAAGTTCAATATTCCCCTGATTAGTTTCTAAAACCACTATTTTATCATCCATCGCGAAAATCCCTCCGTAGCAGTTAATCAAACACAAAGTTAATAAAACGGCCAGTAACTTTTTCATGCCTTATCTCCTTCCCCTTTCTGTTTCTGTTTTTCCAACAGTATTTTCTGGGCAACCTCCCCGGGGACCTGGGTATATTTATCGAATTCCATGCTGGCGTTAGCCCGGCCGCTGGACAGAGAGCGGAAACTAGTAGCATAACCGAACATCTCGGCCAAAGGCGCCTCCGCGGAGATCACCTTTTGGTTCCCTTTCACATCGATATTCAGGATCTTCCCCCGGTGAGAACAGATATATCCCACGCAACCATTCACGTATTCTTCGGGCGTCGAAACCTCCAGCTTCATACTCGGCTCAAGGAACACCGGAGTGGCTTTCATAAAGGCATCCTTAAACCCGAAAATTGCCGCCATCTTGAAAGCGATCTCCGAAGAGTCGACTTCATGATATGAGCCGTCAACCAGGCTCACCTGCACATCCACTACCGGATAGCCTCCGTAAACCCCCTTTTGCATAGCCTCGATCACCCCTTTTTCTACCGCCGGGATAAACGACCGGGGGATTGCCCCTCCTTTGATGCTATCAATAAACTTAAAACCCTCCCCCGGAGCAGCCGGAGAAATTTCAAAAACTACATGCCCATACTGCCCGCGGCCTCCGGATTGCTTAATGTATTTATTCTCTGCGCTAGCCGATTTTAATATGGTCTCGCGGTAAGCAACCTTTGGCTGGCCCACAACTGCCTCCACGCCGAATTCCTCCTTGAGCCTGTCCACGATAATCTCCAAATGCAACTCTCCCATTCCGGTCAGGATTACTTCTTTTGTCTCCTCGTCGGTTTCCACCTTAAAAGTAGGGTCTTCCTCGGTAAGCTTAGCCAATCCTTTACCAAGCTTATCCTGGTCATCCCTGCTCTTCGGAGCGATACTTAATGAAACTACCGGAGTGGGGAATTTGATCGCTTCCAGGACTATCGGGTTATCCACCTCGCAAAGCGTATCCCCGGTTACCGTACTGGAAAGCCCGGGGATGGCGATGATGTCCCCGGCAAAGGCATATTCGATATTTTCGCGCTGGTTAGCATGCATCTGAACAATCCTGCCAATTCTTTCTTTTTTATTCTTCAGCGCATTAAGTATATAAGTTCCCGTGGAAAGGATACCGGAATATACCCGCACATAGACAAGTTTACCCATATGCTGATCCGCTTGCACCTTAAAAGCCAGCCCGCAAAAGTGGTCATTAATATCCGGCCTGCGGATCAATTTATTATTTTCGTCGTTTACGTCGCTGCCCTCTACAGGAGGCAAATCGAGCGGAGAGGGCAAAAAGGCGACGATCGTATCCAGAAGTTTTTGAACCCCTTTATTCTTAAAGGATGCCCCGCAGGTAACCGGGACCATCTTGTTAGCGATTGTCCCCTTACGGATAACCTTATATAATTCATCCTGGGTGATCGATTCTTCCGAATCCAGGAATTTTTTCGTCAATTCCTCATCCAGGCTCACCGCCCGCTCTAACATAATATGCCTGTATTTTAACGCCTGCTCCTTATAATCTTCAGGGATTTCATCGACCGTGAATTCCTTCCCCAATGAGGCATCATTATAGATATACGCTTTCATCTCTATCAAATCGATCACCCCTTGGAATTTATCCTCGGAGCCAATGGGAATTTCCAGGGGGATGGCGTTTGCCCCCAGGTCTTTCTCGATTCCGCTTAACACACTAAAAAAATCCGCTCCGGTGCGGTCCATCTTATTTACAAATGCGATCTTCGGCACATGATATTTATCGGATTGCCTCCATACTGTTTCCGACTGCGGCTCCACTCCGCCGACCGCGCAAAATACCGCAACCGCCCCGTCCAAGACCCTTAACGAACGTTCGACCTCGACGGTAAAATCGACGTGGCCGGGAGTATCGATAATATTTATCCGGTGATCCTTCCAAAAACAGGTGGTTGCGGCTGAAGTAATCGTAATCCCTCTTTCCTGCTCCTGTTTCATCCAGTCCATGGTTGCCGCCCCGTCATGCACTTCCCCGATCTTGTGCGACCTGCCGGTATAAAAAAGTATCCTCTCGGTAGTAGTTGTCTTGCCGGCGTCAATGTGCGCCATAATCCCGATATTTCTTACCTTATCCAGGCTTATGCGCGGTACGGCTTGCGGTTTTGCTTTGTCCTCTTCTGAAGGCGCTGGCTTCTCTTGTTCAAGAACAGGCGGCTGGATTGCCCCGGCGGTTTCAGGCGGCCTTTCTTCGTCCGGAGCTGGCACCTCGTTATCCTGCTGCGCCGGACGCTTGTCAACCGGAGCCTCTTCCGGCGGCTCTTTCAGGACAATCTTTTCCGCTGGCTCCTCAACTTTCTCTTCCGCTAAAGGTTTTTCCTGGCGTATCGGCATAGACGGATCTTTTTCCTTCGCTCCCTGGCGCAGGCGGACGATCTCCTCGGCAAAATTCTTCAATTTATCCTGAGCAGATTCCAATTCTTTTTCCAGCCGGGTATATTCTTCATTAAGTTCGTTAAATTCAGATTTTGGAATCCACTCACTAATCTTTTCTTTACGTTTGAATTCGGCAATTACCGCCGACTGCTCATTGAGGTCCTTGAGCTGTTTCTCGATCTGGTGTTTCTGTATCTGCAATTGCTCCTCTTTAAGCTTGAACTCCGATCCTTTCGCCTCCAGGGCAAGTTTTATTTCCCGGATCTCTCGGGACAAGTTGACATTTTTAGCGAACTCATCCTGCAATTCTTTTTCTTTCGCGATAAATTGGTTCTTGAGTTCCAGGTTTTCGGATTTCACCTTGGACAATTCGCTTTCAGCCCGGGCCACCCATTCTTCCCGACGCTTCAGCTCTTCGGAAAATTTGTTTTCTTTTTCTGCGGATAATGTGAAACTGGATTTTTCTTTATCGTAGGCGGCCCTGACCTGGGACAGCTCGTTTTCCAGTCCGGAAACCTGCTGCTGTAAATACTGTATTTTCTGTTCTTTACCCGGATCTTCCACCGGAAGAGGCGGCTGCTTATCGGTTTTCTTTGGCTGGATTTCCGACGGCTGGCTGAATATGCCGAATACGGCATAAATCACCATGCTCACGCCCAAACCCGCCAATATCAACATTACCGGCATCATCTCCGCAATTTCTCCAGGCGTTCCTTGATTTTAGCTTCGTGCCCTATATCCGTGGGTTCATAATACAGCACTTTTTTGCGTGTATATTTTTGTTTAACAAAATGCCCTGGATAATCGTGCGCGTATTTGTAGCCTTCGCCATGCCCCAATTTCTCCGCCCCGCTGTAATTCGTATCTTTCAAATGGTCCGGAACCTCCTGCACCTTGTTTTCCTTGATGTCCCGGCCGGCCTTTTCTATTGCCAAATAGCTGGCATTGGATTTTGGCGCGCAGGAAACATAAATCACCGCCTGGGCAAGCGGGATCCTAGCTTCCGGCATACCCACAAATTCCGAAATTTGTAAAGCCGCATTGGCTAAAACCAGGGCCAGAGGATCGGCATTGCCAACATCCTCGGCAGCCAAGATGCAGACTCTGCGGGCGATAAAACGCGGGTCTTCCCCGGCATAAAGCATTTTGGCCATCCAGTAAATTGCCGCGTCCGGATCTGAACCGCGCATGGATTTGATGAAAGCGGAAGCGGTATCATAATGCCCGTCTTCATCGCGGTCATAAACCACTGCCTTTTTCTGAATGGATTCCTGGGCCGTTTCCAAGCCAAAATGAACCACCCCGTCTTTATCGGGAGGAGTAGTCAAAACTCCCAGTTCCAAAGCAGCCAGCGCCCGCCTGGCGTCACCTTCGCAGATTTTTGCCAGGAAATTAACGGCTTTCTTATCTGCCTTAACCTTGAAACTGCCTAACCCGCGCTCCTTATCCTTCAGCGCATTGTTCATTATACCAATTAAATCTCCGGATTGGAGCGATTTCAATTCACAGACTATCGAACGCGAAAGCAGGGCTGAAGTGAGCGAGAAATAAGGATTGTGCACCGTCGCCCCAATCAGAATCAAATAGCCCTGTTCTACGTCGGGCAATAGCACATCCTGCTGGGCTTTGTTGAACCGGTGTATCTCGTCGATAAAGAGTATGGTCTTCTTTTTTTCATCCCTGGCGCGCAGCTTGGAAGCGGAAATGACCTTCCTCAGCTCTTCAACTCCCGAGGTCGTGGCATTTATCGCCACGTAGTTTGACAGGGTAACGTTCGCTATACACCAGGCTAGCGATGTCTTGCCGCATCCGGGAGGCCCAAAAAGAATAACCGAGCTTAAACGGTCGGCTTCAATGGCCCTGCGTAACAATCTCCCTTTGCCCAATATATGCTCTTGCCCGAAGAAGTCGCCGAGCCCGGATGGCCGCATGCGCACGGCTAAAGGCAAATTCTTATCTTGGGTATTTAAGGTTTCCTGGGTGAAAAGGTCCATTGATCTCTATAGCAAGTTATCGAATGATTATCCCGTTTATAAACGCTTGAAAATTTCATAGAAATTTTCTTCGCATTCACGGGATTATTTCGGCCAAACAACTTACGTTCACTATCGTTCCGTAAGTTGTGGCCTCAATAAAAAATCCCCGCAGAAGTGCCGTTGGATAGATATTTTGAACCGTTTGCTTTCAAGTGGGACCTCTCTTTAAGCACGAGTGCTTAAAAGAAGTGTTGGCCCCATGAAAATAGTGTTGGTTCAATAATTATCAAATCTCCAACGCGCACCGCAGGGATATCTAAAAGAACCTTTATTTCTAAAAGAAGTATAGCACATATTCATGTTAAAAATCAATCCTTGCAAAAAACATGCTCGCCTTAACGGAATTTTATACCGAATCTTTCCTCAAGGGCGCCGCAAACGGTTTTATGCAAAGGAGATACTTCTTCTTCTGTCAATGTACGATCGGACGACCTGTAAACACATGATATGGTCAACCCTCTGAACCCCGCAGGTATCTGCTTGCCCTGATAATAGTCCGTAACCCCGGCTTCCAATAATAGAGGAGCCCCTTTTTCTTTTATAACCCCGGTTATCTCTTTTATCGAAACGCCCTGCTTGACGATAAAACTCATATCCCTGGTTACCGAGGGATATTTCGGGATGCCGGAGAACTTCCTCCCGACCCTGGCGCAATCCAGCAGCTTAACCAAATCCAGTTCCGCAAGAAAAACTTTTTTGTTCTTGATGTCAAAAGAGCCGAGTATCCGCTCCTGCGGGACAAACATAAAACCTATCTCCGCTCCGGAAACCGTTACGCTCACCCGAGAACCCTGTTGTTTAACGAAATCGTAACTGTCGATCCCGAGA
>CAZNGC010000038.1:0-10389 GCA_964572435.1 uncultured Planctomycetales bacterium
GAGGACGCTATTTCGGAGTATGTCTTCCGGCTTGCCGCGTTGCAGGATAAGGTCAGGCAGAGGCTGATCATTATCCCCCGGATCTACACGAATAAGCCGCGTACGACCGGCAAGGGGTACAAGGGCATGCTGCATCAGCCGCAGGCCTCCGGAGATCCTGATATATCCAGGGGGATTAAGGCTATCCGGCGTATGCATCTTAAGGTATTGAGCGAGTCCGGTTTGAGCGCCGCCGACGAGATGCTCTATCCGGGGAATTATCCATACCTGGAGGATGTTTTAAGCTATGTTACCATCGGAGCCCGCTCCGTGGAGAATCAGGAACACAGGCTGACCGTTAGCGGATTGGACATTCCGGTCGGGATGAAGAATCCCACCAGCGGGGATCTGAACGTCCTGCTTAATTCGGTGGAGGCCGCGCAGGTAGGGCATACATTTATTTACAACGGCTGGGAAGTCAAGACTACGGGGAACCCTTTGGCTCATTGCATTTTGCGCGGGGCGATGAACCGGCAGGGGCAGAGCTTCCCGAATTATCACTACGAGGATTTGATCCATTTTGTCCAGATGTATCTCGGCAGGGGCCTGGCGAATCCCGCGCTCATCGTTGATACCAATCATGCCAATTCCAATAAAGATTTTACCCAGCAGCCAAGGATAGCTGAAGAAGTAATCAGCAGCTTGAGGAATTCTAAGGACTTAAGAAAGATAGTCAAAGGGTTGATGGTGGAGAGTTACCTGGTCGAGGGCGCTCAAAAGGTCGGAGGCAGGGCATTCGGAAAATCGATTACCGATGCCTGCCTGGGATGGCCGGAGACCAGGAAGTTAATCCTTAGGCTTGCCGACAGCAACAGATAATCCGGTCTGCCGGCTGCCCGGTTTGCCCGGGGGAAATTTCAAAAGGAGACTTAAATGAGCATAAAATTTGATTTCAATAATTTATTCGATTCCAGCCTGGGGCTTCACGGGGTAAGCCGGCAGGATATCGATGAGATGCTTCCGGAAGCGCGAAAAGCCGCCGCCCACCTGAAGAAAATAATTTCCGATCCTAAGGCGCGGATCAAACTTAACCTGGAATGGGCCAGGCTTCCGGAGCAGGAGAAAGCGGTTATCGATTGTATCCGCAAAACTGGCAGGGAGATATCCGGTAAATACGAGAATGTGCTTTTCCTGGGGATCGGCGGTTCTTACCTTGGGCTGAAAGCCGCGCAGGACGCCCTGTGCCTGCCTTATTACAATGAATTTAAAAGTGTAAGGAGGAAATCTCCAAGGATATATTTCGAGGGCAACAACCTTGACCCTGACACGTTGAAGACCCTGCTTAAGAATATCAATCCACGGAAAACATTCGTAGTGGTCATTTCGAAGTCCGGAGAGACCACCGAGACAAAGGCGGCATTGATGATTGTCGAGGCATGGCTTAGGGCCGGCGCCGGCAAGAAATACGGCAGGCAGATACTGGCAATTACCGACCCGGAATCGGGTTCTTTGCATAAGAGAGTAGTTGCCGAGCAGGCAAAAGACGCTTTGAGTTTCCGTTCATTCCCTTTACTCAAAGGGGTTGGGGGGAGATTTTCGGAATTCAACATGGGGCTTTTGCATTTGGCGGTTATCGGCGTGGACATAACTGAACTTTTTGACGGAGCGAAAGAAATGTCCGCCAGGTGCGCTACGGAGGATGTCCTGAAAAACCCTGCTTATATGTACGCTTTGCTGCATGTCATTTTATACAACAAGAAGGCTAAATCGCTGGCAGTGCTCATGCCTTTTTCTCAAGGGTTGAAATCTACAGCCGACTGGTATGTCCAGCTACTTGCAGAGAGTATCGGGAAGAAATGCCACCGAAGGATAGCTGCCTCGTCCGACGGAACGGAAACATGGGTGAATGATAAGGACAATATATTTTCCCGCGGGAGGACGCCGGTTTCCGCTGCGGGTACCAATGACCTGCATTCTATCCAGCAGAATAACGTGGAGGGGGAGAATAACAAAGTAATCACATTCATCCGCGTGGACAAGTTCAAGACGGGCGTCAGGATTCCGGGTAAGGGGGATATCCTGGCAGGCAAGAGCTTCAGCCATCTTATGCGCCTGGCCCAGGAGGCCACGGAATGGGCGCTGGTTGCCGAAGGCAGGCCGAATTGCACGATCATTATGCCGGAAGTAAACGCGTATAATTGGGGCTCGCTCTTGTTTTTTTTCGAGATGGCTACCGCTTTTGAGGGAGAATTACAGAACATCAACGCTTTTGATCAGCCGGGAGTAGAGGGGTACAAGAATTAAATGTATTACAAGTTGGGTAAACCAGGGTTGGAGAAAGTAATCTCCGCGGAGATCGAAAATAATCCGCTGGTCAAGAAGGCCGAGTATATTTACTAAAGAAAGGGGCGCATATGTTGGCAAAGAAATTCGCTTTAGGGTTTGGTATCGCGATTATCTTTCCGGTAATGGTGCATTATGGAGTAAGCACCTTTGTCCCCGCTCCCAAGTGGCAGGACCGCTATACTTCCTATAGAGATTATAGCAATGCGACAGAGGAGCAAAAAGCAAAGATTGACAAGGAAAGGCAAAAGCGTGAAACTGAATGGTCGGCAAGAGAAAAGCGTTTTCAGTCGGCTTTGTTCTTTGTCGCTGTGCCGCTGGGCATAGCCGCCATACTCTTCGGGTCCTTGGCCGCCATCCAGGCTATCGGGACCGGGATGATGTTCGGCGGGATATTCCTGCTGCTTGACGGATACTGCAATTACTGGTCGGAGATGGCTGATTCCATGAGATTCGTTTCCCTGTTGCTTGCTTTCATCGCCTTGCTGTATGTTGGCTACAGGAAGCTGTCTAAATAACATTTATGAAATTTCCTGTTTTTCCGCCCGCCTATGCTTGAAATCGGCGCTTTAAAACTGAAATCCAACCTGGTTCTTTCCCCGATGGCCGGGGTGACTGATCTGCCTTTCCGTATGCTCTGCCGTTCTTTCGGCGCGCAGCTGGCTTTCGTGGAGATGATCAACTGCCGTTCAGTTTCGTACAAGAGCAAAAAAACAAGGCACATGCTTTCGACAAGCGCCGGGGACAGGCCTTTGGGCGTGCAGATATTGGGGTGCGAGGACAGGTATATTTTGAAAGCCATGGATGTCCTGAAATCTTACAAGTTCGATATCCTGGATTTTAACGCCGCCTGCCCGGCTAAAAAAGTCATCCGCCGCGGGGAGGGTTCGGCTCTATTGAGAGAACCAAAGAAACTCGGGAAGATACTTAAACTGGTGGTAAAGAATTCCGTTATCCCGGTGACCGTCAAGATACGCCTGGGCTGGGATAGCCAGAGCGTCAATGCCGCGGAAATCGCCCTTTGCGCGCAGGATGCCGGAGTCAACGGGTTGTTTGTACACGGAAGGACAAGGGCCCAGGAATACAGCGGGAGCGTGGATTACCGGCAGATCGCCGCGGTCAAAAAAGCGGTTGATATACCGGTAATCGCCAGCGGGGATATATTTTCCGGCCAATTGGCGAAGAAGATGCTGGAGGAAACCGGCTGTGACGGATTGGCGGTCGCCCGCGGCTCGTTCGGGAACCCCTGGATATTCCGCCAGATAAAAGAATTCCTGAAGTCCGGAAAAAACATCCGCAATCCCTCTAAAGACGCAGTTATCGAGGTAATGCTAAGGCACCTGGATGCTTCGATAGGCTTTTACGGAGAAAGGAACGGGGTAATCCTTTTCCGTAAATTTTACGCCTGGTACACAAAAGGCATCCGGAATATCCGGCCGTTGAGAGAGAGATCGTCCCGGGCCAAGACGAAAACGGATATGCTGGGGCTTATTCTCGCTTTGCGCGCTGGCGATCCCGCGATAAAAAAAGCAATTCTTTAAGCCGGGTATTCTCTCAAAATCGTGTTATTCGCTTCTATTCTGTGCTATAATTTTTCCGCCAATGGCAAATATTCCAAGGAAACAGGTGTTCTGGCAGAGGGCTGCTGCGTTTGCGCTCGGGTTGGTTCTGGCCTTACTGCTTATAGAATTAGCGTTGCGCCTGGCGGGTTCGTTTTTCTTTTTTACGCAGGAACAGCGTAACCTGTCTGCCGCCAGGCAAAAGGGTGCCTATGTGATTATGTGCGTGGGAGAATCCACGACTTCGGACGGACCGGATCCTTTTCCCGGGCAGATGCAAACTGTCCTGAATGAGCGCAGCGACGGCATGAAGTTTGCGGTTATCAACGAAGGGATGCCGGCAATAAATACCGATTACATAATCAGGCATCTTCAGGATAACCTCGACAAATACCAACCGGATATGGTAGTGGCTAAGATGGGGATAAACGACAAGTATGTTAAATATTACGAGGGGGTGCGGGGGTCGGACAGCAAGCTTTTTAATATCTCCAGGACATACAGGTTCATCAGGCTTTTGCAGAAAAGTTTTCTGGAGAAGTTAAGGCGTCAATTTCCTCTGCAGGTTTCGGGTACACCGGCGCCGGATAAAAAAATATCCGTGAAAAAAAAGGAAAAAAGCCCTCTCGATGAACAGGATTATCTGGATATTGTCAAGGTTAACCCGAGAGACGACCGGGCCTATGCCGAATTAGGCTGGTTGTATATGAGGGACAGGAAATACCGGCAGGCTGAAAAGGTTTTTCGCAGGGCGGTAAAACTTAATCCCAGAAATTGCCGGGCATATTTTGGCATAGGGCTTATTTTTAAAGGTTCAGGCAGATACGCGCAGGCCGAGAAGATGCTCGAAAAGAGTTTTTCCCTGGACCCGAATAACGAAACAGCCTGCGCGGAGCTCGGTTGGATATACATGAATGTCGATCATGACTACTCCAGGGCCGAGGAATTATTCAGTTCCGCGTTGAAGCGCAACCCGAAAAGCGAAAAGATGTATTTAGCGCTGATCGAATTATACAGGCAGAAAAGAGATTGGCGTTCCGCGTTAAAATACAGGCGCCTGATGGACAAGCATAACCTTACCGACGGCACTGCCACGGAGATGACCCGGGCTAATTACCTGAAAATGCAAAAAATCCTCGAACAGCGCAATATCAGGCTGGTGTGCGTGCAGTACCCGGTGCGTTCTGCCGGGCCCCTGAAACGGATATTCGAAGGCAGGGATAGAGGGGTGTTGTTCGTGGATAATGAGGCGGTCTTTAAGAATGCTATTTGCAATGCCGGTTACAATACGTACTTTATCGATATGTTCGGAGGGGACTTTGGCCATTGTACCAGCTTGGGTAACAGGCTGCTGGCCGAGAATATCGCCGGGGTGATATTGAAAGAAGTTTTCCCTGATGAGCGGAGGGCCAGATAATGATTTGCAAAAGATGCGTATTACCCGAATCCAGGCCGGATATTTACCTTAACCAGGATGGTTTGTGCAATATCTGCGTGGATTTTGACAGGCGCCGGGATGCCTCGGGCGCCGAAGAATTGCTCGAGTCCGAGCTGGTGAAGATACTGGATAAATACAAAGGGAAAGGCAAATACGACTGCCTGCTTATGTGCAGCGGAGGCAAGGATAGCGTAATGAGCCTCTACTATATGAAAAAAAGGTATAAAATGAACCCGCTTGTTTTTACATTCGACCACGGGTTCGAGAACGATGAGGCTATGGCAAATATAAGAAACGCGGTGGATATACTTGGCGTAGACTGGATCTTTTACAAGACGCATTTTATGCGCGACGTTTTTTCCCGGGTCATCCGGGATAACCCGGCTGTGCCGATATGCCATATCTGCGCCATATGGTATATACAGCTGACTTACGATATGGCGGCCAAGCATAGGATTCCCTTGATCGTCGCCGGCTGGACCAAAGGCCAGTGCGATGAAGGAGGAGATTCCGGCAGGGCGTTTGCTTCGATGTCAAGGGCTACTTCGGATTTCGTCAAAGGCACCTTGCGCAAGCTTCCTGCTTACAGGAATTTTCCCGCAAGCATCAAAGAGGCCCTGGCGCTCTCTGATAAGAAATTCAGGTGCCGGATGATATCTCCCCACTGGTACCTGCGCCAGGAACAGGAAAGGATAACGGATATACTGCGCGGCCAGCTGAAATGGAAGGCGCCGGCGTTGAGTTATCCTAAGGGTTCGACAAACTGCTTGATGAATTTTGTAAGCGTTGAGTTGGCGATGAAAAAATACGGTTACACTCATTACCATATCGAAATGAGCAAGCTGATACGCCTTGGCCGCTTGGGCCGTGAAGAGGCGTTGAAAGCGCTGGAAATGGACTTCGATACGGGCTTGGCCGATTCCATAATCAAGAAGTTAAGCGAACCGCCGAAAGAATGTTGAAACATCTTGCCAGATTTTCCGGATTAATAGTGTCCAGGGCGCAGAAAGTCCTGTTGGCCGTATTTCTGTGCGTAATTTATATTGCTGGTTTGGGTTGCACGTTATTGTTTCTGGTTGTCTTTAACAGGAAGGTATTGTCCGGAAGATATGAGCGCGCCGGCAGTTATTGGCATAAGGCGCTGGGGTACGGCCGGGAAGATCAGGGTTGCCGGCAGGCGTAGAGCGAAAGGGGAACACGTGAATAAGTTCGTTTATATTTTTAAGGAAATGTTCCATTTGGTCAGGAAGCATAAACTGGCTTACCTGATGCCCGTGTTTATTACTCTGGCTCTTCTGGTTTTCCTGGTTTATTATATTGGGCCGGCAGTGATAACCTCTTTTATTTATTCCGGGATTTAACCCGGGCCACGGGCTTTCATTTCCGGACAAGGCATAAGCGATGAATATATTAGGGATTTCCTGCCATTACCATGATTCCGCGGCCGCCCTGATTAAGGACGGTATTCTTGCCGCCGCGATGCAGGAGGAGCGGCTTAACCGTATCAAGAATACTTCGGAATTCCCGATAAGGGCGATAAACCGCTGTATCCGGGAGTCGGGTATAGCGTTCTCCGATATCGATTATATCGGTTTCTACGAAAAACCCTATCTTAAGCTTTCGCGGGTGATCATTGAACATCTCCGGTCGTGGCCTTTTTCCCTGGGTAATTTTATGCGCACGATGCCTAACTGGCTCCAGGACAGGCTGATCATCCCGATCAGCCTGGAGAGAGAGATCGCCTTCAAGGGCAAGGTGTTTTTCGTCAACCATCATCTCTCGCATGCCGCTAGCGCTTTCTTGGTTTCTCCGTTCGAGAAAGCGGCTATCCTGACGGCCGATGCCGTAGGGGAATGGGCGACCATGACTTACGGGGTTGGGAAAGGAAACAGCATCGAGATATCCGGGGAGATGCGTTATCCGGATTCCCTCGGCCTGGTTTATACGGCTGTAACCACTTATCTTGGTTTTGCAGCGCACGAGGGGGAAGGCACGGTGATGGCCCTGGCCGCCTGCGGCAGCCCGGATTGCCTGGATAAATTCAGGAGGATTATCCCGGTCAGGGAAGACGGAAGTTATTCGGTGGACAGGAAATATTTCGGATTCAACAAGGGGCCGAGGATGTATACCCGCGAATTCATCAGGCTGTTCGGGCCGGAGAGGAAACCCGCAGACAAGCTGGAAGACAGGCACCGGGATATAGCTGCAAGCCTGCAGAAATTCACCGAGGATACGTTGATAAGCATAGCCGGGAATGTTTATAAGGAAACCGGGCTTGACAGGCTTTGCCTTTCCGGAGGGTTATTCCTCAATTGTGTGGTTAATAGCAAGATCAGGGAGCATACCCGGTTTAAGGAAGTTTTTATCCAGCCCGCTGCGGGGGATGCCGGAGGCTCCCTGGGGGCTGCGGCATACGTGTATCATTGCATGCTGAAAAACCCGAGAAGGTATGTTATGGAACAGGCTTACCTGGGAGCCGGTTATTGCCGGGAAGAGATAAGAAGGATTTTGCTGGCCGCCGGCGTGCAGTTTAAGGAGATGGATGATGACGGATTGTTCAGGTTTATCGCGGGGGAAATATCTATGGGTAAGATCATTGGCTGGTTTCAGGGCAGGGCAGAGTTTGGCCCGCGGGCGTTGGGTAACCGTTCGATACTGGCTGATCCGCGTAATCCGGGGATAAAGGAGATAATTAATTCTAAGGTGAAAAAACGCGAACCTTTCAGGCCGTACGCGCCTGTTGTCTTGGAGGAGAGGGCCGCGGAGTTTTTCGAGCTGGAAGAAGTTTCCCATTTTATGCTGCTGGCGCCGAAGGTGAAAGAGAACGCCAAAAAGCTGATCCCGGGTGTGGTCCACGATGACGGGACAGCCAGGGTGCAAACTTTGAGCGAAAATGACAATCCCAGGCTTTACCGCCTGATCAGGGAGTTTGAGAATTTAACCGGAGTGCCGGTTATCGTGAACACTTCTTTTAATTTGAGGGGGGAGCCGGTTGTCTGTTCCCCGGAGGACGCGCTCGATTGTTTTAAAAAAAGCGGAATGGATTATCTGGTGCTGGAGAATATGGTTTGCGGCCGGACGGTTCAACCGCAGGTTTTTCGTGAATGAGGTGATCTGAAGATGCAGGCGCTTGAGAAGTTATTTAATGTCGTTGACGGTTATGTCTGGGGAGTGCCCATGCTTGTCCTGTTAATGGGTACGCATATTTTCCTTACCTTCCGGCTGGGATTTGTGCAGAAGTATATCTTTAAGGCGATCAGGATTTCTTTTAGCAGGCACAGGGAGGGTGATGGCGATATCAGCCATTTCGGGGCGCTTACAACCGCCCTGGCCGCTACCATCGGAGCGGGAAATATCGTGGGAGTGGGTACGGCCATCGCCTCCGGAGGCCCGGGAGCGGTATTTTGGATGTGGCTTACCGGGGTCTTTGGGATTTCCACCAAATACGCCGAGGCAATGCTTTCGGTGAAATACAGGATTACTTCCAGGAGCGGGGCGATTTCAGGTGGTCCGATGTATGTGCTGGAAAAGGGGATGAGATGCCGCTGGCTGGGCATGTTTTTTGCCTTCTTCGCCGTTGTAGCTTCTTTTGGGATAGGAAATATGGTACAGGCGAATTCCATATCCGTGCTTGTGAAGGACACGTTTAATATCCCTTCCTGGGTAACCGGGATAGTCATAACTGTTTTTACGGCAGTCGTGATAGTCGGAGGGATAACTTCGATTGCCAGGGTGTGCGAGAAGTTCATTCCTTTTATGACTGTTTTTTACGTGTTTGGCTGCGTCGCGATACTTGCCCTTAAGTTCGATACTATACCCCAGACAATAGCCCTTATCGTCAAGAGCGCTTTTTGCGGCCAGGCGGCGATAGGAGGTTTTATCGGGGCGGGGATGAAGGAGGCGGTGCGTTTTGGCGTGGCCAGGGGCTTATTTTCTAACGAATCAGGCCTGGGCAGCGCGCCGATAGTCGCGGCGGCAGCCCAGACAAAGCATCCCGCCAGGCAGGCCCTGGTCTCATCCACGGGGACGTTCTGGGATACAGTGGTGGTTTGCGCGATATCCGGGATAGTCCTGGTGAATTCCGGGGTATGGACAAGGGGTTTGGATGGCGCGCTTCTTACCAAGACAGCTTTTACCGCCATTCCACTGGTCGGGCCGGTGGTTTTGACCATCGGGCTGCTGACCTTTGTCTTCAGCACGATCCTGGGCTGGTCTTATTACGGAGAAAAGGCAGCGGAGTACTTGTTTGGCCACGGCGCGATAAAACCTTACCGCTGGCTGTGGATTATCGTGGTAATGGCCGGTTCGGTTTCAACGGTGCCTCTCGTCTGGTCATTTTCCGATATTGCCAATGCCTTGATGGCTATTCCTAATCTTATTTCCCTGCTTGTATTGAGCAGCGTAGTGCATATGGAAACAAAGGATTACCTGGCCAAAGAGATGCGCGGCGGGGATGATTGAATTGAAAGCGTGGAAATCTAAAAAGGAGGGAAGATGACGCAATTTCTGGTCAAGTGGGGGATCAATTCGCTGTCTATTTTCGTTGTGGCGCATATCGTCAAAGGAATAGAGGTTTCGAATACCGCTGTCGTACTGGTGATAGCGCTCTTGCTGGGTATTATTAATGCCTTCTTGCGGCCGCTTATCCTCTTGATTACGCTGCCGATCAACGTGGTCACCCTGGGGGCATTCACCCTGTTTGTCAACGGGGCTCTTTTTCTGCTTGTTTCCAAGATCGTGAAAGGTTTTGTGATTACCGGTTTCTGGCCGGCGTTTTGGGGATACATACTTTTCAGCATCATTAGTTTCTTGCTTAGTTCCTTAATTATTTCAGCCTGATGCCCGCTATGGAGTTTAAGCTTAAGGGAGAATTTATCGAGCTGGATAACTTGTTGAAGGTTATGGAATTTGTTTCCTGCTCTTCCGGCGCCAGGCAGAAGATACAGGCTGGCCTGGTAAGGGTTAACGGCGAGGTTGAATCGCGCCTGCGCAGGAAGCTGCGCTCCGGCGATTGGGTGGAATTGTGCGGCACGAGAATAGATATGGTTCCCTGACCATAGCACCACATTT
>CAZNGC010000039.1:0-10005 GCA_964572435.1 uncultured Planctomycetales bacterium
CTTTCTGTCGGGGCGCTGATCGGGTTTATGCTCGCCCATGAGTTCCCTGAAAAGATAAAAGCCCTGAACTGTTTCTCCCCCACCCTTTTTTATGATGGATGGGGGAACCCGAAATCCAGGATATTGCTCCCCCTGATTTACAAAACACCTTTAAAATACTGGATTTATTTCAAAGAAGAATACCCTTACGGATTGAAAAATGAACGCCTGCGCTCAAAGGTCGAAAACTTTTACAAAGACGCGGACCTTTTCGAATACAGCAAGGTGCATCTTTACGGCTACCCGGTGATACCGGTATCCTGCATGTACCAAAACTCCCTGCTGGCGAAAGAAGTGATTTCCATCCTCAAGGACATCCATACCCCCCTGCAATTGCTTCAGGCAAGGGACGATGATGTAACCAGCCCCAAGAATTCCTATTGTATTTATAACGGAGTCAGCTCAAAAGAAAAAGAAATAATCTTTCTGGAGGATTCTTACCATATCATTACCGCGGACCAGGAAAGAGACAAGGTCGCCGAAAAGACCGCGGTCTTCTTCGATAAATACAGGGCTTAAGAAAACAACGTGCCGAGGATTTCCAGGTTCGTCCGCTGGTTGACAGCGGTGATTTCTTCCGCCGGCCGGCTGGCGGCGGCAACCTGCTTAGGATGGTCAAGCCTGGAGAGCGCGGCCTTAAACCTTCCGGGCAGAAGCGCGGGAGAATAGTCCCCGGTAATATCCAAACCGATTATATCCAGCCGGCGGCGCATAACATCGAGCATGGCCAAAAGCTGGTCTAACCCTAAAAACCCCTCTTCCCAATTAGTCAGCGCGAAATTATTCTTCAGGCAATCCTTGTCTATTGAAATATATGCCCTGGGAACAGGCAGGCGCCGAGCCAAATCAGAGGCGAAAGCCGGCAAATCTTCGCCTTCCAGCTCATGCCAGATAATCCTGCTTGAGAAGAGACCACCATCTATAGCTAAGGATGGATTCCGGTGTAATCTCCTGAAATAAACCCTGCCGGGTTTGCGCCTAAAAGGATATATCTCCAGGCGCCCGTCAGCCAGGTTATCCAGTCCGGCTGCCTGGAGAGTAGGCCACGAAAGGTCATCCGAACCCACCCCGATAAGCACGCATTTAACTATATTTTTGTTTTTCAGGGCCTGGGTAACCCATGAGCCGCAGCCAAAACGCGGAGGCAGGCTGTCCCAATCCGGATGAAAATCGAAAACGATCAAACAGGCAGGCTGGTCGATCCTACAGGTCAACACTTCGCTTATATGATGAAAGTCCCCGGAACCCAGGAATGTCGGGCGGTTGGATTGGCCGGCAGCCAGGCAGGCGCCGATTTCTTGACGCATCAAGCCGGACATAAAAAGCCTGACGCGGCCTGATAGGCCGGTTAAATCAACGATCTCGTGCCGATATTTACGTAAAAGCTCTCCCTGTCGAATAACACTGTTGTCGAAATTCAGGATACGTATGGCATTATCCAGCATGAAGAAAAACCTTTATTTCTTTAACGCCCTGGTCAACGCCTCCTCGAAAAGGTCAACACCCAGGTCGATTTCTTTCTCGGTGATATAGAACGACGGGGCGACAGTAAAGGTATTCTTGTAATAACCGCCTACATCGAGGACCAGCCCGCGCTTTTTGCCTCCGGCACTTAAGGAACCGCTTAAACCCAGGTTCATTATTTTATCGGTCAATTCCTTGTCCGGGGTATAGCCGTCTTTACCGCACATCTCGATCCTCAATGCCAGGCCCAGGCCGTCCACATCCCCGATCTGCGGATACTTCTTCTGCAGCTTCTTAAGACGGGAAATGAAATACTGGCCCTTGGCGGTAACCGAAGTGGAGAAATCCGATTCCTCGATCAATTTCATCACCTCCAGGCCGACGGCGGTCCCCAGCGGATTGCTTGAGAATGTGGAATGGGTGGAACCGGGAGGGAAAGCGCTGGGAGAAATAAGTTTTTCTTTCGCCCATACTCCCGAGATGGGATTCAGGCCGTTGGTCAGCGACTTACCGAAGACGATTATGTCGGGGGTGATGTTAAAATGCTCTATTGCCCAGAATTTACCCGTGCGGAAGAATCCCATCTGTATTTCGTCATCGACGAAAAGTACGCCGTATCTATCGAGTATCTCTTTGAGCCCGGAGAAATAATCCGCCGGCGGGATAATGTATCCGCCGGTACCCTGGATGGCCTCCGCGTAAAAGGCGACAAACTCGCATTTGGAATTCTTCTTGTTGACTACCGAATGATACTCTGTCTCGAAAAGTTTCTCAAACTGTTTGAGGCAGTAGAGATCGCAGAAATCCCGTTTCTTGTCGTACGGGCACCTGAAACAGTAAGGAAAAGGAATGAACATCGCCCTGTCCCCGAAATGCCCGAACTTTTCCCTGTAGCGGAAACTCGAGGTTATCGCCGAAGCCGCCAGGGTCCTGCCGTGGTAACCCCCCATAAAAGCGAATACCAGGCTCCTTCCGGAATAGTTGCGCACCAACTTCAAGGAATCCTCCAGGGCGCTGGATCCTCCGACGTTGAAATGGATCCTTCCTTTTTCTTCAAAGGTGCGTTCATTCTTCTGGGCAAGCTTGGCGGCAAGCTGGATTTTCTCCTCATGCAAATATTGGCAGGCCAGCTGCGGCAAAGTATCGATCTGCTTCTTCAACGCCGTGTTCAATCTTTTATTACCATACCCGAAATTAGCCGCCGAATACCACATCTGCAAATCCAGGAATTCCGCTCCGTCGCGGTCATAGAGCCAGCTCCCTTCTGCCTTTTTAAATACGTTCAGTTTCTCGGCATAGTGCACGGTATCGCCCCACGAACAGTATTTCGCTTCTAAATCCAGCAGCTGGTCCTGGGAAATAGGCTTTTCGTTCCTGTTCGTCCTGGTTAACTGTTTCTGGCTCATGATATTTTCCTTTTTAATTGGTTAAGCACGTCTTTTAAGTTATGAAAAACGATGTATTCCAGTTTATTGTCCTTAAAATACCTAAGCAGGCTGTCCTTTGCGAAAACCAACTCCGCCCGCTTAGCCGGACAGATATCCGAAGAGCCATCCCCCACATAAATTATGGTGGCTCCTTTCGAAACAGACCCCAGCATGTTTTTCGTCTTGCAATGCGCGCAAATCTGGCATTCTTTGTTCTTAAAAGGATAATCCGTAATAATCTTACCCCGGGAAAAACTCAACTTGTTGGCCAATACCTTGAGATTATTTATTCTGTTGATCTTCAAGATGCGGTTAAGTATATAATCAAAATTATCGCTCAAGACTACCGTCTTTATCTTCTTCGAACGCAGGAACTTATAAAGTTCCTTAAAATACGGGTCGAGGTTTATCTTGGGGAGGTAGGCATCGCCAGGCCTCTTATCCAGGTCCATACCCCGGAGCTGGCCTTCCATGCAGGTCTTTGAACCGATCCTGCCGCTCTTCCATTTCTTCTCCAGCTCTATCCAGCGGTCATCGCGCGAAAAGAGCAAAAGCATATTGTCAAATACATCGCAGGTAGCGATAGTATTATCGAAATCGAAGAATATGACGCATTTTTTAGGGTTAAATTTACTGTTTTTGTCCAACATATATATTTAAAAGACACCCCTATTGTTGAATAGGGGTGTCTTAGGGTGAGCTTAATTTATTGTTATTATTCTACCTCTAAGCGAAATAGCTGTCAATACTCATTTTAGGAAGACCCGGATACCCGACAGGCTATCCGGAATTAAAAACGCCGGCTAATTCCTTATGGCAGTAAGAACACTTATTCCCCTTCATATTCACCCTGCTTACCCTGAACCCTTCTCTCTTGATAAGCACCTTGGAGCAGGCCGGACAGACGGTATCCTGGCCCCAGTGGCCCACATTCCCCGCGTATACATAGCGCAGACCGGCTTCCCTGCCTAGTTCGCAAGCCATCCTGATGGTATGTTCAGGGGTTTCCTGGTATGATTTGAATTTATAGTCGGCATGAAAACGGGAAACATGCCACGGGATATCTTTGCTTAAAGATGAGATAAAACCGGCGATACCGGAAAGCTCATCCAGGGAATCGTTTTCCCCGGGGATAACCAGGGTGGTAACCTCCACCCAGACGCCGGATTCCTTTAAGCGCGAAATCGAATCAAGCACCGGTTGGAGGCGCCCGGAACAGATCTTTTGGTAAGAAGCATCCCTGAAGAACTTCAAATCGATATTCGCCGCGCCCAGATAAGGACTGATCAGCTCGGTTGCCTCGGCGGACATATAACCGTTGCTCACGAATATATTATACAAACCTGCCTGCCTGGCAAGCTTGGCCGTTTCCAGGGCAAATTCGAAATAGACCGTGGGTTCGGTATATGTATAAGCGATACTGCGGCAGCCATGCTGTTTGGCCGATTTGATGAGCTGTTGAGCGCTAACATGTTCCGCGGGCTGCCTGAAATAAGGGTCAGGTTGGGATATCTGCCAGTTCTGGCAAAATCCGCAGCGAAAGTTACACCCCGGACTGGCAATCGAGAATGCTTTGCTCCCCGGCAGAAAATGGTATAAGGGCTTCTTTTCCACCGGATCCGCGTTAGCGGCAACCAGCTTGGCGTAATTATCGGCGTACAGTGAACCGCCGATATTCTTCCTTACCCCGCAAAACCCGGAATTACCGTCCCGGATCAGGCATTGATGACTGCAAAGCTGACAACGCACGTTTGAGGAATCGAGCTTTGAATAAAGAAGGGCTTCTTTCATTATGTTAAATCAACAAGCCGGCAAACCTGCTTTTGGGCATGCAGGCGGTCCTGCATAACCTGTCTTGGCCTTCCGGTAAATTACGATAGACGACATCCATTTCCTCAAGGCTTTGGGTATCGGAATAAGCCGAGGTAATTTGTGAAGACAGGCGAATAATTTCTTCGCTGATTAACCCTCTGGCCAGAGAAGTCGGCCCGGCCAACTCTTTTTGCGGGAAAAAAAGTAAATCTCCGGGTTTGGCCCCCTGTTCCAACGCCCTGTTTTCATCTTCATCCCTGCCCACAACCAGCTTTGTTTTATCCCCCAGGCGGAAATGCCTGCCTAATTTCAAAAGCTCCAGGTTGCCCAAGTTCAATTCTTCATGGTTGAGTAATTCAGCCAGCCTTCTGGAGAAACACGGGTCAGTCAACAGGCATCCGCCGGCAGGAGTAGCATACCCTTCTATCCCCAGCTCTTTCGCCAGGCGCATCTGAGGCGTACGCATCCGGCCGTTGAAATCAAGCAACTCATCCCTCTTGACCCAGCCATTGCTTTCCGCCAGGCTGGGAGCCAAGAATAACGCGGACAAGGGCCTGAGCAATAAATCTTCGAGGCCGCTTCTTCGCATAATCAAATTCATGGATTGCCTGTTTTGGGACATCGGGCGCTGGCCGAGGACTTCCCCGCTGATGACGAAGTCTGCCTTCAATTCCACAAGCAGCCGCCTTGCCCTGGCGAACATTAGTATCTTGCAGTCGATGCAGGGGTTCATATTGGAACCGAAACCATAACGGGGGTTCTTGATCAGTGCCATAAACTCACTCCCCAAATCAAACTCCAATACTTCTATCCCTATATCGGGAAGGCTTTTCTTGATATCGGTCTTACAGAAAGGAATTTTGAAGTGTATGCCGACAACCTCGACCCCCTGGCTGCTTACCAGCTTCGCGGCCAATAGACTATCCAAGCCGCCGGAAATCAACGCTAATGCCTTAATTGCCATATTAAATCGGGTTTGTCTGCTCCGGTAAGAGATGCCTGGATAAAACCATAAACGCCTGCCCGCCGGAGGCAGCGCCGGAAAACTGACCGGGCAGGAAACGATCTTCTAGGGCAGGGTTTTTTGAAAATTAGCCTAAACAGGGTTTTCTGCCCTTGTTGGCTTTCTTAGAACGCCAATTGAGCTTTCCCCTGCGTTTTCTTTTTCCCATTTTAATCCTTATAGTAAGTTTGCGGCACGTTCAAGACAACGTACCGCGCCGCCTCAAGCAGGCATTCGTAAATAACTTTCCCCATCGGTGTACCGGCATATTCGCTCAAGCCGGCCTTGAAAAATTTATCGTGCGGGGTCTCTGTCTTGCTCCCGGGATTCTCAACCGCCTGGCTCTGGATATCCCGGCTGTTTATGACGTTGGAGGTAGCCCGGTCCGCGATGCGCAGGCTTAGCTGCATAGTCGCTTTATTCAGCGGCGTACCCAGGAGCCCTCCCATAAAACCGCTTGCCGCGCTTCCGCCTCCGGCCACCCCGGATTTACCGCCAGAATTCTCGGGAACAAACTCAACCACGCCTACACTGACGATCAGCTCTGTATCCGAAGGAGCGACTATCGTGAAACGCCCGGTATTGTTTAAAATGCTGATAAAATATTCTTTCAAGGCCCGGCCGGTATTGATATTGAGTCCGGAGGTCTTCAACTCAAAATCACTCACCGCGATCCTGCACTTGGGTCCGGAATACCCCTCCAGCGGGTCATCAGGAAGATTTTTGCTTACTCCAAATAACCCCCTTGCCGAGAAACAACCGGAAACCAGCAGGCAGGCAGCCAGACAAACGATCAACTTCGGGCTTCTCTTCATGGTTTGATTTTTAATATATTACCAATAGCGCCGGCTGTCAAGAAAAACGTCCCGGACTTTCATTATACCATTTTTGCCAGGGTGTCGATCCCGTGAACTATTTTAAACGGGCGTTCTTTCCTGATTTCAACTATCCTGCTCGAACCGCCGGTAACGATTATCGTCCTGACCCCTGCCCTCCTGCCGGCCTGGGCGTCAATGACCATATCGCCAACATACAAGACTTCCTTTTTTCTGAACCCGAATCTCCCGACGATCTTGTTCAATATATCCGGCGCGGGCTTGCCGCGTTTCAGCTTATCCGCGCAAAGCACATAATCGAATAACCCTGCTATACGCAAATGCCTGAGCAAAATAAGAGAAAACCTGCTCGGCCGGTTACTGGCTACCGCCAATTTCACTCCCTTTTTCTTAAGCCTGGACAAGAAACCCCTTACCCCGGGGTAAAGATGTGAATACCTGATCAGACTTTCCCTGTGGTGGGCCCGGTAAAGGCGAACCGCCTTCTCCAGCTTATCCGCGGGGACATGAGGCTTAAGCAGGTTTATATCTCCCCAGCCGACCAGACGGCGGACTACCGATGGGCTCCTGGGCTTAAGCCCGAGACTGCGCATAGTATGGTTGAAGCTGCTGCTTATCGCCGCATAGGCATCGATCAGCGTCCCGTCAAGGTCAAAGATTACCAGTTTAATATTCAGCATAACGAAAAATATAGGCAGGGTTCATGCCCTGCCTATAAGATAAAAGTGGAAAAACCTGCCGTTTATTCTTGAGCAGAAAACTCTTCAGCCTCTCCTGCGGTATCCGGTTGTCCGGTTTTATCCGCCTCTTGAACAGGCGCCTGCTGGCCGGAGACGGTTTCGGGCTCGGAATTCTTCGCTTCGGCGGTCTGCGCCGGAAGGACTGCGGAGGATTCCGGGTTTTCCAAACCGATATTCCTGGCGATATTCTTGCCGTCAGGGGCAACCGTATAATCCACGCTTAAGGCGTCTTTCACCTTTATATCCTCAAACCCTTTAATGTTCTCGAAAACGGTTTTATCGTCTAACACCAGGATAATATCCTTCTCCTGATCTGTCTCATAATCAAGGTATTTTAAGGTAATTGTCTTTGCCGTCTCATCCAGGCTAACCACCTCTCCCCATGCCCATTGAGTATCGCTTTCGCTCTGTGCAGGAACTGTTTCCTGTGGAGCGACAGTAGTAACCGCGGATTCTTCCTGCCCGGATTCCGGGCCCTGTGCGCCGATGGTAACCTCTTCGGCGGCAAAAGAAACAAGCGCGCCTGTCATGACCACGGCTACGCAGGCAAGAACAAATACAATCTTCCTGGAAAGCATCTTACCCCTCCTCGTTAGGGCTTAAGTTAACACAGATTAGTTTACTTGTCAAGTTATCTATAAAAAGGCACTAATAGAAGCGCTGCCATGACTATAAAGGTAGTAACCAGGCCCACGGTCAAGCCCACCCAAAACCAATTAAAGAAACTTATCTTGATGCGCTTTTCTTTCTCCAGGATTCCGATAGCTACGATATTCGCCGTAGAGCCGATAAGCGTGATATTGCCTCCAAGGCAGCCTCCGAAAAGCAAGGCCCACCACAAAGGCTGCAAGTTGACATTCAAATGCTGGAACCCCTGGACTACCGGGATAAAAGCCGCCACTAAAACGACATTATCCAGGACGCTCGAACCGAGGGCTCCTATCCAGAGAATAGAAGAGGTCAAAAATGCCAGGCTGTTGCCGCAGGCAGCCAGCATATGCTCGGCAATAAACATTGTCGCGCCTGTATATTTCAAGGTCCCCGCCTGTACAAAGAGAAGCAGGAAGAAAAGCAGCGTCCACCATTCTACGTCTTTCTCGATGTATTTCCTGGCCTTATGATGTTTCCAGATCATCACCAGGCCGCTGGCCACCAGAGGCACAACCAATAAAACGGTGTTGGCGGGAAGTTCCCAAAGCATCTCCAGCCTGCGGTGCAAAGATATGAAAATCAACATAGCGAAGAATATCCCCAGGTTTATCTTCAGGTTTTTCTCGGGGGGGACTGAAATCAACCTGATGAGTATATCGTTGGCGCCCAGCCTCTGCATCTGTTCGTCAAGAAACTTGATAGGCTTTCTATACCAAAACAGCAGGATGAATACGGTAACCGCCAGGCATATGGCGGCCAAGGGAAAGGCCTTGACGATAAAATCCTCGAAACTCAACCCTGACTTCGAAGCGATCAGTATGCCTATGGGGTTGCCCAGGACAGTCGCCGCGGAACCTATATTCGTGGACAGGACCGAAATTATCACAAACGGGACAGGGGTGACTTCGAAATAATCGCAAATCTCCATGACCGCGACCACCATGAAGATAATCGATGTGACCTCATCGATGGCACAGGCAAGCAAAGCCGATATCACGGCGATAATCAAGGCGAACTTCTTCCCGCTTAACCTGGGTATGCGCAAGATAAGGCTGACTATCCAGGCGAATACCCCGGAATCCTTGAGCAGGCCGATAATCACCATCATCCCGACCAAGAAAAGGATTACTTCCAGAGAAGAGAATTCGATGACGTGTTCCAGGTCGATGGTCTTGGTCATCAGCAGCACGGACGTGCCGATAAAGGCGAAACTTAACCGGAAATCCCAGAAGAAAAGAGTACCCAGGATGGAAGCGGAAAATATGGCGATGGACAGCGCCTGGCGCCCGTCCATCCCCGCGGATTTAGCGTACAAGCCGAGACAAAGAGAAATAAAAAACAGGGAGCACAGCTTGAAAAACAAGCTTTTCATGGCCAGGGCAACCTCTTATCGCTAAAGATTAATAAAGAGATTCCTTGATACGCGAGTGTATCTTGTCAAAAGCGACCGTCGCGAATACGACCTTTAGCAAATCCCCCGGCACGAAAGGCAGGAAGCCGAGCAAAAACGCCTGGCTGAATGAACATGACAGATAGGCTTTAAGCCAAAGCGTTCCGCTGAACAGGATAACCGCGCCGGCGCACAAAAACACCACGAATGTCCTACGCCGTTGATGAGCCGCCTCCGAAAAAAGTTTACCGGTGATAAAAGAAGCCAGGATGAAACCTACCAAGTACCCTCCGGTCGGTCCCAGAAGATATAGTGTCCCGGATCCAAATCCGGTAAACACCTCAAACCCGGTCAACCCCAGGAGCACGTACCCCGCCTGGGAGAAAACTCCCAGCCTCCTGCCCAGCAATGCGCCGGAAAAAATAACAAACAGCGTCTGCAGCGTAAGCGGCACCGGGGTAAAAGGCAAGGGGATACGCACAAAGGCGGAAAAAGCGGTAAGGATGATAAAGACTATTACTGCCAGCGCGCGTCCGGCTCTTTTGTTTACACTGGTTTTACTGTTTGCGATCGATTGCATAAATTCTCCTTCGGGGATCCCGGGGATGCCCCGGTATCCGGGGCAGCCCCATCCACCCGCCTT
>CAZNGC010000040.1:0-8670 GCA_964572435.1 uncultured Planctomycetales bacterium
TTACCTTCTTGAGCATCTGGCGTATGATCACCTCGATATGCTTATCGTTAATCCTTACCCCCTGCAGACGATACACCTCCTGGACCTCATTAAGCAGGTATTCCTGCAGGACTTTGTCCCCGCAGACGCTCAAAATATCCTGCAAGACCACCGGCCCATCGGTAAGCTGCTGGCCGGCGGAAACCTTATCCCCTTTGTAAACGTTCGGGTGTTTGCCGTGAGGTATGATATACTCCCTGGACATGCCGGTAACGGATTTAACGATAATCACGCGCTGGTTCTTCTTGGTCTCGCCGAATTCCACAAACCCGTCGATTTCGCTGATTACCGCCGGGTCCTTGGGGCGCCTGGCCTCGAAGAGTTCCGCCACGCGCGGGAGGCCGCCGGTAATATCGCGCGTCTTGACCACTGTGCGCGGGATTTTCGCCAAAAGGTCGCCGCCGCCCACCTGTTCGCCGTCTTTGACGATGATATGGGCGCCGATCGGAATGGGATAAATCCCCAGGACCTCTTTTTTCTCATCCATAATAACAACCTGCGGATGATATTCGGGTTTATGCTCGACGACAACACGCTCGGTCAGCTTGGTGACCGGGTTGAGTTCGTCGCGCATAGTAATGTTCTCGCGTAAATCCTCGAAACGTACCGTACCCCCGACCTCGGTCAGAATCGGCAAGGTATACGGGTCCCAACGCACGAAGATCACGCCTTTCTTGATCTCGCCTCCCTCGGGAATGGAGATGAACGCGCCCTGCGGTACGGGGTAGCGCTCAAGTTCGCGGCCCTGGGCATCGGTAATACTGATTGCCCCGTTCCTGTTCAAAACAACAAATTCTTTATTCTTGGGAGTAACCCTTAGTGAATGGTACTTGACGATACCCTCATTCTTGGACTTGGCGAAGGATTGCTCGATAGTCCTGGAAGCAGTACCACCGATATGGAAAGTCCTCATGGTCAGCTGGGTACCTGGTTCACCGATACTCTGTGCGGCTACTACGCCGATCGCCTCCCCTTGCTCTACCAGCCTGCCGGTCGAAAGATTCCTGCCGTAACATTTGGCGCAGACACCCCTTCCGGATTCGCAGGTCAACACGCTGCGGATACGTATCTTCTCAATCCCCAGTTTCTCGATCTGTTCGGCCTTTTCCTCGGTAATCTCATGGCCCTGTTCGACGATAATCTCGTCGGTAATGATATCCACCACATTATCCAGCGCGACCCTTCCGACTATCCTATCCTTAAGGCTGACCACTTCTTCATCGCCTTCGATAATCGCCGCTACGGTAATGCCGTTAAGCGTGCCGCAATCATCTTCGCAGACAATCACTTCCTGCGCCACGTCCACCAGCCTGCGGGTAAGATACCCCGCGTCGGCGGTCTTTAAGGCCGTATCAGCCAGGCCTTTACGCGCGCCGTGAGTAGAGATGAAATACTCCAGGACATTCAACCCCTCGCGGAAATTGGCGGTAATCGGATTTTCGATGATTTCGCCGCTAGGCTTGGCCATCAGGCCGCGCATACCCGCCAACTGCCTGACCTGCAGGCGGCTGCCGCGGGCGCCGGAATCAGCCATCATAAATATAGGATTAAACGCGTGCATACCCTTGAACAACAAATCGGAAATTTTATCGGTGGTATGCGTCCAGATATCAATGACCTTGGATTTACGCTCGCTGTCGGTAATTATACCCTTGCGATACTGGTCTTCCACTTTGGCAACCTCGGCCTTGGACTCTTTCAAAACATCCTGTTTCTCCACCGGCACGGTCATATCGTCGATCCCGATAGAGACGCCTCCGAGAGTACCCATTTCAAATCCCAGGCGCTTGATATCATCCAGAAGTTTGATGGTCGTCACGTGGCCGAACCTCTTGTAACAATTCAACACGATATCGCTTACTCTGCCCTTGTTCAATTCACGTTCACGAAACCGAATTCCGGGGGAAGGACCTGGCTAAACATGATACGGCCAACGGTAGTGGAAATTACCTGCCTTCCGGATACCGAAGTTCTCTGCTCAAAATCATACAGGCTGTCCACGCGGACCTTGATCTTCGCGTGCAGGTCGATAATCTTATCGTCATAGGCGACAATAGCCTCATCGAGACAGGCAAAAAGCATCCCTTCGCCCAGGGCTCCCGGTTTCTCCTTGGTAAGATATGAAACACCCAGGATGATATCCTGGGTAGGAGAGATAACCGGACGGCCGTCAGCCGGGGAAAATATATTGTTGATGGCCATGATCAGCACCTTTGTCTCCATCTGCGACTCCAGGGACAACGGGACATGCACAGCCATCTGGTCGCCGTCAAAGTCGGCGTTAAAAGCGGTACATACGAGCGGGTGTATCTTGATGGATTTGCCTTCGATCAACAGCGGTTGAAAAGCCTGGATACCCAAACGGTGCAAGGTCGGTGCGCGGTTTAGCATAACCGGATGATCCTTGATCACTTCATCGAGGATATCCCAAACTTCGATCTTACCGCGTTCAACCATCCTGCGGGCGCCTTTTATGGTATGCACAAACCCTTTTTCTCTTAATTTCTTGATGATGAACGGCTCGAAGAGTTCCAGGGCCATCTGCTTGGGAAGGCCGCATTCATGAAGCTTCAATTCCGGGCCGACAACGATAACCGAACGCCCGGAGTAATCCACGCGCTTTCCAAGCAGGTTCTGCCTGAACCTGCCCTGCTTGCCTTTAAGCATGTCGGAAAGCGACTTCAAGGGGCGGTTATTGGCGCCGTTAACAGCCTTGCCGTGCCTTCCGTTATCCAACAGCGCGTCTACCGCTTCCTGAAGCATGCGTTTCTCGTTACGGATAATTATTTCCGGGGCGCTCAACTCGATGAGCTTTCTCAAACGGTTGTTGCGGTTGATCACCCTGCGATAAAGGTCGTTCAGGTCGCTGGTAGCGAACCTGCCGCCTTCAAGGGGAACCAGCGGCCTTAGATCCGGGGGGATTACCGGCAGCATACTCAAGATCATCCACTCCGGTTTGTTCCCGCTCTTTTTAAAATCTTCGACGATCTTCAGGTTCTTAATCGCCTTGCGGTTGCTCAAGACATCCTTGGATTTCTCCAGGTCTTTCCTTAGCTTGCGGCATACCACGTCCAGGTCCAGCTCTTTCAAAAGCTCGGATATGGCCTCGGCCCCGATCTTGGCCTTAAAATTACTGCCGTATTTCTCCAGGGCCTCCTGGTATTGCTCGTCGGTAAGCAGTTCTTTTTTCTTTAGGGGAGTCGAACCCGGATCGACAACCACATATTCCTCATAATAAATAACCCTCTCCAGGTCCCTTAACCCGATATCCAAAAGCGCGCTCATCCTGCTAGGGACGGCCTTAAAGAACCAGATATGCGTAACAGGGGTAGCCAGGTCTATATGGCCCATGCGCTCGCGCCTGACGCTGGAACGATCGACTGTCACCCCGCAGCGGTCGCAGACGATCCCCTTGAACTTGATTCCCTTGTACTTGCCGCAGTTACATTCCCAATCCCGCACCGGGCCGAAGATCTTTTCGCAAAACAGGCCGTCTTTTTCAGGTTTCAATGTGCGGTAATTGATGGTTTCCGCCTTCTTCACCTCGCCCTTTGACCAGGTTTTGATTACCTGGGGGCTGGCGATCTTGATTGAAATACTGTCGAATGAGACGATCTCTTCCATTTATTTAGCCTTTTCTGTTTTTATATCAAGGCACAAGCCTTGTAGTTCCTTGATTAGAACATTAAACGACTCGGGAGTACCATGGGTCAGGCGCTGCTCGCCCTTGACGATTGCCTCATAGATGCGCGTCCTTCCGCTGACCTCGTCGCTTTTGACCGTGAGCATCTCCTGCAGGGTGAATGCCGCCCCATAAGCTTCCAGCGCCCAAACTTCCATTTCTCCCAGCCTCTGCCCACCGAACTGCGCCTTGCCTCCCAGCGGCTGCTGGGTAACCAGGGAATACGGCCCGATAGAACGGGCGTGTATCTTCTCATCTACCAGATGGATCAGCTTCAGGATATACATATAACCGACGGTAACCTTCTGGTCGAAGGGCTCTCCATTATAACCGTCATAAAGCGTGATCTTTCCGTCTTCGGGAAGCCTGGCCTTTTTCAATAATTCTTTTATTTCGCTCTCTTTGGCGCTGTCGAATATCGGGCAGCTTACGTTGAGCCCCAGGGCCTTTACCGCCCATCCTAAGTGGCATTCCAGGATCTGGCCTACGTTCATACGCGAAGGCACACCCAGGGGGTTCAAAACCACATCCACCGGCGTGCCGTCGGGCATGTAAGGCATATTTTCTTCGGGGATTATCCTGGCGACTACACCCTTGTTACCATGACGGCCGGCAAGCTTATCTCCTTCGGAAAGCTTGCGCTTTGTGGCGATATAGACCACAACCCTCTTGAGGATACCGGTAGGCAGCTCATCTCCGCGGCGGACCTTCTCGATCTCCTGTTCTTCCTCAGCCAGCAATTCCTGGACCTGTTCGTCGAAAGAAGCAGCCAGAATCTTGGCCTCGTCATTGTCGCTGAAATCGTACTTCTCCACCTTCTTCTTATCTATACCCAATACCTGGGCCAGGCGCACATTCTTCTCAATCTGCAGGAACTCGATCTCCTGTTTATAATAGGCCTTCAACTCGCGGATCTTGGCCAGCTCTTTGGTCTTCTCTTCTTTTGTCTTGCGGCCGCGGTCTTTACGCTGGAATACATGCACGTCGATAACCACGCCTTCGACACCCGGGGGCACAACCAGCGAGGTATCCCGCACATCCCCCGCCTTCTCTCCGAAAATAGCGCGCAGCAGCCTTTCTTCAGGGCTTGGCTCGGAATCGGTCTTGGGAGTAATTTTTCCCACGAGTATATCCCCGGCGGCTACTTCAGCGCCTACGCGGATAATCCCGTCCTCATCCAGGTTCTTCAGGGCCTCTTCGCTGACATTAGGTATATCGCGGGTGATCTCTTCGTTGCCCAGCCTGGTCTCGGCGGCTTCGATCTCGAATTCTTCGATATGTATGGAAGTGAATGTATCTTCTTTGATAAGTTTTTCGCTGACAAGGATGGCGTCTTCGAAGTTATAACCTCTCCAGGGCATAAATGCCACCAGGATGTTCTTGCCTAAGGCCAATTCGCCGTCTTTGGTAGCTATGCCGTCGGCAATGGGCTGGCCTTTTTCCACGCGGTCACCCAATTTCACCAAAGGTCTTTGATTTATCGTGGTATCGGCGTTGGTGCGCAGGAATTTCTTCAGGTGGTATATATTCTTGCCTATGGTAATCGAAGAGGCATCCACGCTGCTCACCTTTCCGGATTCCTCGGCGATCATCACTGCCCCGGAATCCTGGGCGACCTTAGCCTCCATATCCGTACCGACCAAAGGCGACTCGGTAATCATCAGGGGGACAGCCTGGCGCTGCATATTTGAACCCATCAGCGCGCGGTTTGCGTCATCATGTTCCAGGAACGGAATGAGCGCCGCGGCAACCGAAACCAGCTGCTTGGCGGAAACATCCGTGTATTGAACTTCTTTTGGAGCAACCTTGGGGAAATCTTCTTTGTAACGGCAGGTAACGAACTTTTCCGCGAACCTGCCCTCGGCATCCAGCTCCGCGTCGGCCTGAGCAATCATCTTGTCTTCCTCGATATCCGCGGTCAGATATTCGAACTTCTTAGTTACGCGTCCGTCTTCTACCTTACGGTAAGGGGTCTCGATCAAGCCTAAAGAATTAATACGCGCGAAACAGCTCAAAGAAGCGATTAAGCCGATATTCGGGCCTTCGGGAGTCTCAATTGGGCAAACCCTGCCGTAATGCGAAGGGTGGATATCCCTTACTTCGAAACCGGCCCTCTCTCGCGAAAGGCCGCCGGGGCCCAAGGCGCTCAAACGGCGCTTATGGGTCATTTCCGCCAGAGGGTTGATCTGATCCATGAACTGCGAAAGCTGGCTGCGTCCGAAGAAATCCCTGATCTGGTTGCTTAAAAGCTTCGAGTTTATCAAATAGTGCACGTTAAGGTTATCGAATTCGCCCAGGATGCTTAATCTCTCTTTGATCGAACGCTCGACCCTGGAAAGCCCTATGCGCACCTGGTTCTGCACCAGTTCGCCGACGCTCTTTACGCGGCGGTTGCCGAGATGGTCGATATCGTCGATTTTCCCTTCCCCGGAATTCAACCTGATCAGGTATTCAATGACCTTGATCACGGTATCCGAATCGAGAATCCTCTTGTCCAGGGAAACATCCATCCCTAATTTACGGTTAAGCACAAAGCGGCCGGCCCTCTCCAGGTCATACCTGGCAGGATCGAAGAACAACCTGTAAAACAGGCCTTCGGCTGCCTCTTTGGTCACCGGTTCAGTCGGCCGCATCTTGCGGTAAAAATCGAGGAAAGCCTCTTCTTTATTCTTGGTATAATCCTTTTTCAGGGTGTTTACGATCTCCGGGTATTCTTTACCGAAAGCTGCGAAAATCTGGCTGTCTTCGGAGAACCCAAGGATCCTCAATATCTGGGTAGCGGGGAAATTCCTGCGGCGGTCGACATAGGCGGTAATTGTCTCGGTAAGGTCATACTTGAATTCCAGCCAGGCCCCGCGTTAAGGGATAACTCTTCCGTAAAAAATTTTCTTTCCCGTCGGATGCAGTTCCTCTTCAAAAGAAACTCCGGGTGAGCGCTGCAACTGGCTGACAACCACGCGTTCATCGCCGTTAATGATAAAGGTACCGGTTTCCGTCATCAGGGGGATCTCGCCGAAATAAGCGTCCTGTTCCTTTGTCTCTTTGGGAGTAGTCAGGCGGAATTTAACTTTCAACGGAGAGGCATAGGTCAATGAGCGGTTTTTCGACTCGCTTATCGTATACTTGGGTTTGCCTAAAGAATAGCTGATGAAATCGAGCTTGACCGAACGGTCAGGGCTTTCGATCGGAAAGATCTCGGCAAATACTTCCTGCAATCCTTGATTCTTCCTTTCATCAGCGGCAACATCGACCTGCAGGAATTCGCGATAAGTATCAAGCTGTACATCCAGAAGATTAGGTAAATCGTAAACTTCTTTAATCTTGGCAAAGCTTTTACGTTTATTCATAATCCTTTACGGTTTGGCTTGTCGGTCAAACCGTAACCTTGTAGTTTATGGATAACCAACCGGTTCTTAGCTTACTTATTCTTACTTAAACTTACTTATAGTTAATCAGAATTACTTTAATTCTACAGTCGCGCCAGCAGCTTCGAGTTTCTTCTTCATCTCGGCAGCCTCTTCTTTAGTAGCGCCTTCTTTGATTGGCTTAGGAGCGGCATCAACCAGGTCCTTGGCTTCTTTCAAACCAAGATTGGTGATGGTACGCACTTCCTTGATTACCGCGATCTTATTCGCGCCGGCATTAGCCAGGACTACGGTAAAGGTGCTCTTTTCCTCGGCAGCGGCGGCAGCCGGAGCAGCCCCACCCGCGGCCGGAGCTGCGGCCATCGGCATATTCGCGCTTACGCCGAATTTCTCTTCCAAAGCCTTGACTAAGTCGGAAAGTTCCAGCACGCTCATCGACTCTATGGATTTGATCATTTCTTCCAATTTCTCAGTTGCCATTTCTTCCTCCTTGTGTAAAAACACGCAACGGCGTAACTTCGTTTAGCGCCGGGTGCTTTTGTTATTTTGATTTACTCTGCCTGATCTGATCTATGCAATAAACGAATTTCTTCAGACTCTGATTCAATACGAGCGCCAGCTTGACTATCGGCCCATTAAGCGCCACGACTACTTGAGCCCTGAGCACATCCTTAGAAGGAAGTTTGCTCATCGTCTCGATATCCTTGGAGGTCAAAATCTTCTCTTCGAGGACACCGCCCTCCAGCACCATTTTCTCGTGCTCTTTACGGAAATCACACAGGATCTTGGAGGTACCTACCGGTTCATCCTTGAAGAAAACCAATCCGCAGGGAGTTTCAATAGCCTTGATCAGCCCGCTCAATCCCAGCTCTTTCATCGCCCTTCTGGCTATACTGTTCTTGACTACGAACAGGTCCGAACCGCTCGTCTTAAGGGTTTTCCTCAAACCGCTCATATCCGGGCTGGCCACGCCGGAATACTTCACGATAATCATACCCTTGGATGACTTCAGATAGTTCTTTATGCGGTTTTCAGAGGTTTCCTTGACTAATAATCCGATTTTCTTCATCTTTACAGGCTCGCTTTGCTCCGCTCGTTTAACAGCTTAACCTTAACCCCGGGTTCATGGAAGCGGCAATGCTCAGGGTTTTTACGAACTTGCCCTTTACCGAAACAGGGCGCGACTCATTAACCGCCTCGATAACCCTGGAGGCGTTGTCGTTCAACTGGTCTTCACTGAAAGAAAATTTGCCTATGGACAGATGCATCCCGCCTTGTTTATCGACGCGGAACTCGACCTTGCCCTTCCTTACGTCCTCAATCGCTTTGCCGATATCGTTGGTAACGGTCCCTGTCTTGGGGGAAGGCATCAGGCCGCGCGGGCCAAGGACCTTGCCCAGCTTGCTCAAGTCCTTCATCATCTCGGGAGTGGCGATTGCGCAGTCGAAATCGAGGAACCCGCCGCCAACCTTGTCGATCAACTCCGTGCCTCCGACATAATCCGCTTTTGCCTCTCTTGCCTGGCGCTCATGCTCGCCTTTGCAAAACACCGCCACGCGCACCTTCTTGCCGGTACCATGCGGC
>CAZNGC010000040.1:8680-9897 GCA_964572435.1 uncultured Planctomycetales bacterium
CCCGCGGACCATCGGGGCGCTCTTTTTGGTATCTACGTTTAAATTAAAATGCAGGTCTACCGAGCCGTCAAACTTTGGTTTGGGCAGCTTCTTCAATATAGTAATTGCCTCCCTTAACTGATAAAGTTTGTCTTGCTCAACCTGCTTAATGGATTCCGAATATCTTTTGCTGTGAGTTTTCATGCTTACCCTTCAACCGCGATACCCATACTGCGCGCGGTTCCTTCAATGATCTTTACCGCTTCCTCCATGCTCGCGGTATTTAAATCCGGGAGCTTAAGCTTAGCGATCTCCTCAACCTGTTTTTTGGTTACCTTGCCGATAGTTTCCTTGCCGCTGATACCCGAGGCCTTAGCCAGGTTTGCCGCCCTCTTCAGCAGGATCGACGAAGGCGGGCTCTTGATGATGAAAGTAAAGCTCCTGTCCTCGAAAACGCTGATCACTACCGGCAGGATCAACCCGTCTTTGCCTTTCGTTTGATCGTTGAACTGCTTGCAAAACTGCATTATGTTGACGCCGTGCTGGCCCAGAGCAGGGCCGACCGGAGGCGCCGGATTCGCCGCGCCTGCCGGAACGTGTAATTTAATTTGAGCCTTGATCGCCTTTGCCATAATTAGACCCTCTCTACCTGCCAATATTCCAGTTCCACCGGCGTAGAACGCCCGAATATGGACACGCTCACCTTTACCTTGCCCTTTTCAGGGTAGACCTCTTCGATAACACCGTTAAAATTCAGGAAGGGGCCCTCGTTAACCCTGACCTGCTCCCCTTTATCAAAGACTACTTTCGGCGAAGGTTTGGCGGCAGTTTCTTTGGTGCGTTTAAGTATACTGTCAACCTCATCCTGAGGAAGCGGAACCGGTTTGCGGCCCAGGCCGATAAAACCGGTAACCCCCTGGGAATTCTTTATAAAAAGGTACGTCTCTTCGCTTAAATCCATCTCCACCAGCAAATAGCCGGGGAAAAATTTCCTCTGGCTGATTTTTTTCTTGCCGGAACGGATTTCCGAAACCTGCTCGGTAGGGATAATCACGTTTGAGATGACCTCACCGAGATTGTTAGCGGCAATCTTCTTGTCCAGAGAAGCCTTTACCTTCTCTTCAATCCCGGTCTGAGTATGTACGACGTACCATTTTTTAATTTGAAAACCACGCTTAAGAATCTGGATAATACCAGATCGATTATGCCTATAAAATCAGTCATTATCCCGGTAACCG
>CAZNGC010000041.1:0-9798 GCA_964572435.1 uncultured Planctomycetales bacterium
CCGCCCTGGCCTTTTCGCCTTTCTTCACGGCCGCTCCGGGAATAGACTCCTTGATATTAACATTGATAACGTCTCCGACCTTGGCGATAAAACCGCCCTTCTTGCCCAGGACTCCGATCATCGAAGCCCTGCGGGCCCCGGTATTATCCGCTACATCTAAAATAGAACGCAATTGGATCATTTACGCGATCTCCTCGGGAGAAATCTCCGCTTTCTGCGATTTCTTGACCACTTCTTTGACGAAAAAGCGCTTATCTTTCGATAAAGGCCTGGTCTCCACAATCCTTACTGTATCCCCCAGCTTGGCTATGCCTTTTTCATCATGCGCCTTGAACTTATTATGCATCTTTACGGTCTTGCCGTATTTCTTATGCCTGCTCAAATGCATGGTTTTCACCACGACCGTCTTCTGCATTTTATCGCTTACCACTTCCCCGACAAATTCCTTATGCTTACCCATCTTATTTATCTTTCTTCTCGTTTAAGATTGTCCTGATACGGGCAATATCCTTCCTGATCAGGGCAAACTTGTGCGGTTTCTCAACGCTCCCGGAATAACGCTGGACATTCAACTTGGCCAGTTCATCATACAGGGATTTTTCTTTCGCCAACAACTCGCCTTCAGACAGATTCTTCAATTCTTCGGTCTTCATCTTATTTATGTATCCTGGTTACAAATTTGGTACGCAGGGGGATTTTAAAAGCGGCCATACGGAAACATGCCTTGGCATACTCTTCAGGCACGCCGCCTAATTCAAAAAGTATGCGCCCTCTTTTCACCACGCATACCCAATGGTCAAGGTCTCCCTTGCCTTTACCCATGCGCACTTCCGCCGGTTTCTTGGTAATCGATTTGTCGGGGAACATCCTGATCCAGAGCTTCCCCCCGCGGTGCAACTGGCGGGCGAGAATGACACGCACAGCTTCGATCTGGTTGTTCTTCACCCAGCCGTTTTCCAGCGACTTCAATCCGAATTCGCCGAAAGCCAGCTCCGCTCCGCTTACGGATATGCCGCGTCGCTGTCCTTTTTGAAGTTTACGATATTTAACCCTCTTGGGCATTAAAACCATCTTTAATTACTCCTGGCTTGATTACTGGAATTCTGCGGCCTGCCCTGTTCCTTGCCCTGCTGGCCAGCGGTCTTCGTCTCTTCCTGTACAAACTGTTTGCCTAAAACATCACCCTTGTATATCCATACCTTTACGCCGATCAGCCCGTATGTCGTCAGCGCCTCGGCGAAACCGTAGTCGATATCCGCGCGCAAAGTCTGCAGGGGAACCGAACCGATCTTATAGGTCTCCCGGCGCCCCATTTCCGCGCCGTTAAGCCTGCCGGAACAGCTAACCCTTATCCCTTTTACGCCGGACGCCACAGACTGTTCCATCGCCCTCTTTACCGCCCTGCGGAAAGCAATCCTTTTTTCCTGCTGCAAGGCGATATTCTCGGCCACCAGCTGCGCGTCCCAGGCCGGATTGTTCACTTCATGTATATCTATGGAAAGCTCATTCTTTACCAGGCTGTTCAGGTCAGAACGCAGGCGCTCGATGTCCGAGCCGTGGCGGCCGATAATGATCCCCGGCCTTGCCGAGAAAATACGTATCCTGATCTTCTCCGCCAGGCGCTCTATGACGATCTTGGATATGGCCGCCTGTTTGAATTTGTCCTTGATGAACTTCCTGATCTTGGCGTCCTGCTGGATGAACATCGGGAAATTCTTGGATTTGGCGAACCAACGCGAGTTCCACTGCCTTATAAAACCAATCCTTAACAGTAAAGGATTTACCTTATGTCCCATTAATTATTCTCCTTTAAATCTAACTCGATCTTTATGTGCGCTGTGCGTTTCACTATCGAAGCTGCCCTGCCGAAAGCGGCGGCTTTAAATCTCTTCCACATCGGCCCGGGATTGCAAACGATCTTCGAAACATACAATTTATCAGCCGAAAAACCCTTTACCTTGGCATTGGCAATCGCGGATTTCAATATCTTGATCAGGTACTCCTTGGGCCTTTTATTCAAATGCAGCAGTATGGCCTGGGCCTCGGAGGCATCCTTGCCGCGGATCAAATCCATAACCAGCCTGACCTTGCTCGGTGAAACCCTTAAAAATTTTCCTTCCGCTTTCGCTATCATTAATTTCTCCCTAACTGCTGTTTTTTACGTCTTTTCCAGGGCCTTCTTGGCCTTTATGCCGCCGTGCTTCTTGAATATCCTGGAAGGAGAAAACTCTCCCAGCTTATGGCCGACCATATTCTCCGTAATGAAGACGGGGATATGCTTCTTGCCGTCGTATACCGCAAACGTCAAGCCCACGAAATCCGGAATCACCGTGGAGCGGCGGCTCCATGTCTTGATCGCCTGGCGCTGCCCGCTTTTAACGGCCTTCTCGACTTTCTTCAGTAAACTTTCCTCTACGTACGGACCTTTTTTGAGTGAACGGGGCATGTTTATGGTTTCCTTCTCTTTATGATGAATTTGTTGGAATATTTATTGCGGTTCCTGGTCCTGTAGCCCTTGGTAGGCTTGCCCCACGGGGTGACCGGATGAGGATTACCCTGGCCGCTCTTTCCTTCACCTCCGCCATGCGGGTGGTCAAAGGGGTTCATTACCACGCCTCTTACCGTCGGCTTGATACCCAGCCATCTCTTTTTCCCGGCCTTGCCAAGGATCAAGGACTCATGTTCGATATTGCCGATCTGTCCGATCGTCGCGTGGCAATCCAGGCTCACCAGCCTTACCTCTCCGGAAGGCAGCCTGACATGCGCGAAATCGCCTTCCTTGGCCATGATCTGGGCGCTGGTCCCCGCGCCGCGGACAATCTGTCCGCCTTTGCCCTTGAACAATTCTATATTGTGGATCAGCGTACCGGAAGGGATATTGCGCAGAAGCATGCAATTGCCGGCTTTTATATCCACGTCCTTCTGGTTGCTTGAAATAATCACGTCCTCGACATTTAAGCCCACGGGAGCGATAATATAACGCTTCTGCTTATCCGGGTATTCCACCAGGGCGATCCTGGCTGAACGGTTCGGGTCATACTCGATAGCCAATACCTTGGCCGGCTGATCGTAGATGTCGCGTTTAAAATCCACTATGCGCAACATTCTTTTATGCCCGCCGCCGATATGCCTGGTAGTTATACGGCCGTAGCAGTTCCTGCCGCCTGTTCTCTTAAGCGGGAGGAGTAAAGAACGATCCGGCTTGTCCTTGGTGATCTCGGAAAAATCCGGGCCGCTCATATGCCTTCTCGATGGTGTTGTTGGTTTGAATTTTATCGTGCCCATATTCTTGTTTTCCCTGTTCTTGTTTTATCTGCGTCCTGGCGGCTACTGAATTTCAATCTTCTGGCCGGCCGCCAAAGTAACCACTGCCTTCTTGGCATCCGCCGTGCGCCCCAGCTGGTGCCTTACCCTTTTTAACTTCCCGGAGGAAACAAAGGTATTCACATCTTTAACCTTGACCTTGTATGCCTGCTCAACCGCCTTCTTGATCTGTATCTTATTGGCGGCATTAGCCACCAGAAAAAGATACTTGCCGCCTGGCTGATAAGCACTCGACTTCTCCGTCTGCAATAGAGATTTGATTATCAACTGTCCTGCGCCCATTATTTTAACCTTTCAGTCAAGTCGTTCAAAGCAGCCCTGGTAACCAGCAATTTTTTGTTGTTCATTACTTCGTAAGCATGGCAGTCCCTGGCCAGGTCCACACTCAAAAAACCTATATTCTTCATCGCCCTCTTTAGCTCCGCGTCCAATTTGTGCGTCAAGAACAAAACCTTATCCGGCCTTTTCGCCTTGGCGGAAAACAGGTTAAGATTAGCCAATACTTTTACCGCCAGTTTCGTCTTGGGCTCTTGTACCTTGAACTCGTCCAGGACAACAAGATTATTTTCCTTTAGCCTTGTGTTCAGGCTCGTTTTCAAAGCCGATATTTTTATCTTTTGCGGCAGGTCAAAAGAGAAATCGCGGGGATGAGGTCCGAAAACCACTCCGCCGTGCCTCCAGAGCGGAGAACGCGTAGAACCCACGCGGGCCCTCCCCGTCCCTTTCTGCTTCCAGGGTTTCTTTCCGCCTCCGGATACCTCTCCACGGGTCTTGGTGGAAGCCAGCCCTTTCCTTTGATTGGCCCTGTAAGCCTCGATTGCCTGATGTAAAGAATCGGCATTCTGCGAGCCGTCAAAGACCTTTTCATTAAGCTTTATCGTATCGATTTCCTTGCCTTCGCTGTTATATATAGGTAAAGTAAACATTTTTATTTCTTGACCGCCGCTTTCTTGTTCGCCTTTTTCTTGGCTTTTGTGATTAACAGATAACCGTTTTTGTGACCGGGGACCGCCCCTTCAACCAGTATGTAATTGTTCGCCGCATCCACCTTGACCACTTTAAGGTTCTGGACCGTAAGCTTATCCATACCCATGTGGCCGGGAAGGTGGTGGCCTTTCCAGACGCGTCCGGGAGTGGTAGTCGAACCGATAGAACCCACCCTGCGATGGGAAGTAGAACCGTGGGTCTGCGGGCCGCCTTTCCAATTCCAGCGCTTCATGCCTCCGGCAAAACCCTTGCCGATCGTAACTCCGCAGACATCGACAAAATCGCCTTCTTTAAAGATATCAGCCTTCAGTTCATCCCCGACCTTGTATTCGACGTTAACTTCTTTGGTAAAATCCCTGATAACCTTGCGCGCGGGAATATTCAATTTCTTGAAGAACCCGGCCTGGGGCTTCTTCAGCTTCTTTTCGTTGACAGAATCAAAACCCAGTTGGACGCTCTTTTCCTTGACCATCAATACCGGGCAAGGCCCCGCCTCGATAGCCGTCACCCCGGCCAAAGAGTTGTCCTGCGTAAAAACCTGCGTCATCCCAATTTTCTTACCGATCAAACCGATCATTTTCATTTTCCGTCTTTTGATTTATTACTTGATCTCTACATCCACACCTGCGGGCAGATTCAACTTCCTCAGCGAATCGATGGTCTTAGCTGTGGGTTCATAGATGTCAATAAGGCGCTTATGAGTAGATAAATCAAACTGTTCGCGTGATTTCTTGTCGACATGCGGGGAACGCAGCACCGTGTATACTTCCCTTTTTGTGGGAAGCGGCACGGGGCCGGAAATCCTGGCCCCGGTGCGCTTAACGGTATCCACGATCTCGATCACCGCCTGGTCCAACAACCTGTGATCATAAGCCTTCAGTTTAATACGAATCTTCTGGGTATCCATTTCTTTATGCGATGATCTCCGTAACTACGCCTGCACCCACGGTATGTCCGCCTTCACGGATGGCAAAGCGCGATTCTTTCTCCATGGCGATAGGAGTGATCAACTCTACCTCCAGCACCACATTATCCCCGGGCATAACCATTTCCACACCCGCCGGCAATGCAGCCGCGCCGGTAACATCGGTGGTACGGAAATAGAACTGCGGGCGGTACCCCTTGAAGAACGGTGTATGCCTTCCGCCTTCTTCTTTGGTCAGGATATACACCTGGGCCTTGAATTTAGTATGCGGCAATATGGATTTGGGTGCGGCGATAACCATGCCGCGTTCGATATCTTTTCTTTCCACGCCTCTTAAGAGAAGCCCCACGTTGTCGCCAGCGTGGCCTTCATCCAGGAGTTTGCGGAACATTTCGATCCCGGTAACTACGGACTTCTTGGCATCAGGCCTCAAACCGATGATCTCGACTTCTTCATTGATCTTTACCTTACCGCGCTCGATCCTGCCTGTACCTACTGTGCCTCTGCCTTCGATGCTGAATACGTCTTCTACCGCCATCAATAACGGTTTATCCAATTCCCTTGTAGGCAGAGGTATAAACTCATCAACCGCTTTCATTAAATCCAGGATCGGTTTGGCATCCGGGCTGTTCGGGTCAGTCGCAGCATATGCTTTGTTGGCGCTTCCGCGGATAATCGGGGTCTTGTCCCCCGGATAACCGTATTTTGTTAAAAGCTCCCTGATCTCCATTTCCACCAGGTCAAGCAGTTCTTTATCGTCAACCAGGTCGACCTTGTTCATGAAGACGACCATCGCGGGAACGTTTACCTGGCGCGCCAGGAGGATATGCTCTCTGGTCTGAGGCATCGGGCCGTCCGCGGCTGAAACTACCAGGATCGCCCCGTCCATCTGGGCAGCCCCGGTAATCATATTCTTGATGTAATCCGCGTGTCCCGGGCAGTCGATATGCGCGTAATGCCTGGTATCGGTCTCGTATTCAACGTGAGCGACAGAAATGGTCACGACCTTTGTCTCGTCTCTTACCGTACCGCCTTTAGCGATATCCGAATAATCCCTGGCCGTGGCCTTGCCCATCTTGGATAAAACATTGGTTATCGCGGCAGTCAAGGTAGTCTTGCCGTGATCGATGTGTCCGATTGTACCTATGTTTACATGCGGCTTACTTCTTACAAACTTTTCCTTAGCCATTTTTCCTCCTTACCCGTAGGGGGTTTTTAAAAACTCTTTCTTGTATTTGTGTTAGCTGCGCCCAAAATAACTTTTTCCGCTACATGCGCGGGAACCTCGCTGTAAAAGGAAGGTTCCATTGTATACGATGCGCGGCCCTGTGTCAAGGATCTTGTTACAGTCGCGTAATTAAAAACTTCGGAGAGCGGAACGTTCGCCCGGATGCTGCGCAGGTTCTGTATCTGCCCGAGGGCTACGATTTTCGCGCGCCGTGAAGAAAGATCGCCGATGATCTGCCCCATGAATTCTTCGGGAACGATCACTTCGATATCCATAATCGGTTCAAGCAAAACGGGGTTGGCTTTTTTCATCCCGTCCTGAAAAGCGATCGAACCGGCCATTTTAAATGCTAATTCCGACGAGTCAACCTCATGGAACGAACCATCAACCAATACGACATGCACATCGGTAACCGGATAACTCGCCAGGACTCCGTTCTTGGCCGCGCCCATTATCCCCTGTTTTACGGCAGGGATAAATTCGCGCGGGATAGCGCCGCTCTTGATCTTGTCTTCAAAAGTAATCCCCGTGCCCGGGGTCTCTTGCGGGCCCATCTCGATAACACAGTGGCCGTACTGTCCGCGGCCACCGGATTGAGAAATAAATTTCCCCACACTGGAAACACTCTTTCTGATCGTTTCCCTGTAGGCAACCTGCGGAGCGCCTACCTGCGCCTCTACGTTGAATTCACGCAGTATCCTGTCCACGATAATTTCCAGGTGCAGCTGCCCCATACCGGCAATCAATGTCTGCCCGGTCTCCTGGTTATAAGTCACCCTGAACGATGGATCTTCATCTTCCAATTTATGCAAAGCCAGGCCTAACTTCTCCTGGGCGTCTTTGGACTTAGGCTCGATCGCCTGCTGGATTACGGGTTCCGGAAAGCGCATCGCCTCGATAAGTATAGGGTTCTTTTCCATGCACAGCGTATCCCCGGTCTTAACATCCTTCAACCCGACCAGGGCTGCGATATCGCCGGTAGCGATACTATCCGTCAGTTCCTGGTGATTCGCGTGCATCTTGACGATCTTGGTAACTCTTTCCCTCTGGCGTTTAGTCGCGTTATATATATATGTCCCGGGGGCAAGCGTCCCGGAATAAACCCTGGTAAAATAAATCTTCCCTACAAACGGATCGGTGGCTACCTTGAAGCACAAAGCGGTAAACGGGCTCTTATCGTCGGCGACTACCTCCTCGAACTCGCCGGTCTCCGGGTTCGTGCCTTTGACCGCCGGCACATCGATCGGAGAAGGAAGGAAATCCCTGACTCCGTCCAGGACCATCTGCACGCCTTTATTTTTAAAAGACGATCCGCAGAATACAGGCACGAACTTGTTGGCGATACAGGCGCGCCGGATGGCTTTCTTCAACTCCTCGTTAGTGGTCGGCTTTCCCGACAGGTACTCTTCCATTACCACGTCATCTGCCTCGGCGACTTTTTCCACCAGGATCGCGCGGTATTTCTCGTAATCCGCAAGCATATCCTCCGGCACATCCTTTACTTCGAAATTCTTGCCCAGGTCATCTTTATAAAAGTACATTTTCTTTTCCAGGAGGTCGACAACTCCCGAGAACCCGGATTCTTTGCCCACAGGCAGCTGAATGGCCGCTACATTGGCCCCCAGCCTCTCGCGCATCTGTTTGATCGCGGCGAAGAAATCCGCACCGGTACGGTCCATCTTGTTCACGAAAGCAAGCCGCGGAACTTTATAACGGTCGGCCTGGCGCCAGACTGTTTCCGATTGAGGCTGCACGCCACCGACGCTGCAAAATACCACTACCGCCCCGTCCAGGACCTTCAAAGACCTCTCTACCTCGATGGTAAAATCCACGTGTCCGGGAGTATCGATCAGGTTAATGGTCACATCTTTCCATGAGCAGGTAGTGGCGGCAGAGGTGATCGTAATGCCCCTTTCCTGTTCCTGGACCATCCAGTCCATGGTTGCCGCCCCATCATGTACTTCCCCGATCTTGTAATTCTTCCCGGTATAAAAAAGGATGCGCTCGCTGGTCGTAGTCTTACCGGCGTCTATGTGAGCGATGATCCCTATATTCCTCATTCTTTCTAATGGTATTTTTCTCATCTTTCCTTTTTCATTCACCAGCGGAAATGCGCGTACGCCTTGTTCGACTCCGCCATCTTGTGTGTATCGTCTCTCTTCTTTATCGCCGACCCTTCACCCTTGTAAGCGGAAATAATCTCATCGGCCAATTTCTCCTGCATGGGCTTGCCTTTTTTGGTCTGCGCGAAATCCCTGATCCAGCGCAGCGCGATGGACGTGCCGCGCTCCTGCCTGACCTCCACGGGCACCTGGTAAGTAGCGCCTCCGACCCTGCGCGGTTTTACCTCTAATCTCGGACGGGCGTTATCCAGCGCCTTGTAGAAAACCTTCAATATATCCTGTTCGTTCAACGCTTTCTGGGCGATATCGAACGCGCTGTAAACCAGCTTCTCGGCCACAGCCTTCTTGCCTTCGACCATTACCATGTTGATAAATTTAGCCACTATCTTGCTGTTGAATTTCGGATCGGCTAAGATGTCTTTTTCCTGCGCTCTTCTTCTTCTCATGATCTTTCCTTTATTGCCTGTTTATCTTATGCGGCGGCTTTCGGTCTCTTTGCCCCGTATTTAGAACGGCCTCTTCTGCGCGCGTTGACCCCCGCGGCGTCCAATGTCCCTCTGACGATATGGTAGCGTACACCGGGAAGGTCCTTGACCCTTCCTCCCCTGACCAGGACAATCGAGTGCTCCTGCAGGTTATGGCCTTCACCGGGGATGTAAGCGGTAACCTCGATGCCCGTAGTAAGCCTGACCCTGGCGATCTTCCTCAAGGCGGAGTTGGGTTTCTTGGGTGTCATGGTACGCACCTGCAGACAAACCCCCCTCCTCTGCGGACAGTTCTTTAAAGCCGGGGACTTACTCCTTTTCTTCTTGGAAACCCTTCCAAACCTTATTAATTGTGCGATCGTGGGCATAGATTATTCCTTTTCCTCTTTTTTTTCTTCTTTCGGTTCTTCCTTCTTTTCAACGCTTTCTTCAGCTCCTGTTTTTATAACCTCGATATCCAGGTGAGATTTAAAACCTGTGCCCGCCGGGATAAGGTGGCCGACAATAACATTCTCTTTCAAACCGAACAACTCGTCGCGCTTGCCGCTGGTTGCCGCCTCTGTCAAAACGCGGGTAGTCTCCTGGAAGCTGGCGGCGGAAATGAAACTTTCGGTAGTAAGGGAAGCCTTGGTAATCCCCAATAGCAGCGGGGTTGCCTGGGCAGGCTTTCCGCCCTTCTTGATCACCCGGGTATTTTCCTTCTGGAAAACCCATTTATCCACCTGC
>CAZNGC010000042.1:0-9634 GCA_964572435.1 uncultured Planctomycetales bacterium
TCAGCGTGCCCTTAAGGCTTGCCGCGGATACGCTGATATCCCCTGCCGGCTCAAAACCTTTCCCTCTAAAAAAATTCTTGCAAGGGCGCACCCTTATCTTCGCGCCCATCCTCTTGAGCACCTTGATTACCCCGGTCCTGCCCGGGTTAAGACTTACCCCCTCGATAACGATGCGCGCTCCCGGTATTATAGACCCCAGGACCATAAGAAAAGCTGCTGAAGAGATATCCCCGGGGATATTTATAGCCCCTGGGCTGGAAAGCTCCCCTGCCGGATCCAAAAGCACGCTGCCCTTTTTTACGCTAAGGCGCGCGCCAAAAAATTTAAGCATCCTTTCGGTATGATCGCGCGTGGCGACTTTTTCGATCACCCGGGTCTTGCCGGCAGCGGATAAACCTGCCAGGAGTACCGCGGATTTTACCTGGGCCGAGGCTACCGGCGGCCGATAAGTTATCCCGCGCAAACATCCGCCCTCGATCACCAGCGGCGCGTATTCCTCGGGCCCCATTCTTCTGGCGGATATCCTGGCGCCCATCAGGCGCAGGGGGATATTCACCCTGGACATCGGGCGTTTCGATAGATATTTTCCGGCGGTCAATTTCGCCCTGAACCCGGAACCAGCGAGCACGCCGGCCATCAGGCGCAGGGTCGTACCGGAATTATCAACAAAAAGAGCCCTCTTGGGCTCTTTAAGTTTTCCGGTACCCCGGACAATTACCTGATTATCCTTGCGCCTAATCTCTACGCCCAGGCCGGACAAAACATTGATTGTGGCCAGGGAATCATCATGCACGGGGAAATTCTTTATCGCAGTTCTGCCGCGGCTCAAGGCGCTGATGATCAGCGCCCGATGGGCTATGGATTTATCACCGGGGATACTTACCTTGCCGCGCGGGATAAACCTTTTCTTTATTGCCAAAGGCTTCATTTGGCCTTCTGTACTACCAGATCATTTTCCTGAATTACGTCCTTCAGTTCGGTGGCAAAACCTGCCGCGGACATCGACTCATGCACTTTTTCCACAGTCACCTCTCCGATCTCTTTGCCGTCACGGAGCACCGAGAACTGTGTTCCGGAGACCACCCCGTCCTTCTGACCAAGGTTGATCACCGCAAAATTATATTCTTTGTTCACTACGGTAACTTTGCCTTCCAGGGGATTGGCTAAAGCAACCGCTTCCCCTTTTCCCTCTGAAGGCTGTTCCGCCTGAGAAACCGCCTCGGCCGCCTGGTCCGCGACGGAAACCGCCTCGGCCGCCTTCGGCGCGGCGGCATTATCGTTATTCACCACCACTTTACCCAACTCAACCCCGGAAGAAGTCTCCAGGCTCTTTATCTTTGCCTCCAGTTCGGCCTTCTTTTGTTCGACCTCCTTTAACTGCGCCTTAAGTTTCCTGCCTTCCTCCTGAGCCTCATTAAGCTTGCCCTCAATATCCTGGCGCGAGGCCTTCTGTTGTTCTATATCGGACTTGATCTGTTCTAGTTCTTTTACCGATTCCTGGCGCGAGGCCTTCTCCTTGTCCAGTTCATCGGTAACCGCGGCCAGGCGTTCCTTAGCTTCCTGAAGCTTCATCGTCAACTCGGAAACCTTTTTCTTAGTGGACTCGAGCTTGTCCTCGGTAGACTTGGCAATGCCGGCCAGCTCGGTAACCTTTTCCTGCAGTTTGATACACTTAGTATGCTCGCTCTGGAACATGAAAGACAACGCGGCGCTGATTATCAGGAAAACAACAACCAAACCGATCAAAATAAATTTTAAAATCGCTCCGCTGCGGTTCATCTTTCCTCCTTTATAAATTTTTTTGTGTTTATTAGTCTTTAATATAACATTACTTACATAAAATGCAAGGATTTTTATAGGGGCCGCGAAAAGTTTTTGCAGCAGCCTTAGAAATTATTTTTCACGAATTCTTCGAATTCCGCGGGGATATTGCTCGAGAAATGCAGTAATTTACCGCTGGACGGGTGTTCGAAACCGACTTCCTGGGCGTGCAGGGCCATGCGGCTGAAAGGATTATTCCTGCCATACTTCTGATCCCCCAGTATCGGATGGCCGATAAAGGCCAAATGTACCCTTAGCTGGTGCGTCCGGCCGGTAAAGGGCCTTAACTCCAGGAGGCTGAAACCCTTTCCGCGTTTTAAGGTACGATAAAAAGTCTTGGCGTAACGGTTGCCTTCAGAGAAACTTACCGACATGTCTTTCCTCTTTACCGGATGCCTGCCGATCGGGGCCTCGATGATGTCCTCGTCAAATTCCATGACGCCGGAAACAATGGCGATGTATTTGCGTTCGATAGTGTGCTCGGAAAACTGTTTTGCCAGCTTGAGATGGCTGGGGTTATTTTTGGCGATAACCAGCAGGCCGCTGGTCTCTTTATCCAGGCGGTGTACGATCCCCGGGCGGCCCTTGTTTATGTCGGAAAGAGATTTGAAACGTCCGAGCAGCGCGTTTACCAGGGTATGCTCGCGGTTACCCGGTGCAGGATGCACCACCAGCCCGGGCTGTTTATTGATTACCGCCAGTTCGTCATCCTCGTAAACCACATCCAGGCGGATCTGCTCCGGCAATATCCGCGTTTTTTCTTTCTCGGGCACGCTGAAGCGGATCTCCTCTCCCGCTCTGACCTTGCGGTGAGGTTTACAAACAGGCGATGAATCAACGAATACCGCCCCAGCCGCAATAAGCTTCTGGATTGCGTTGCGCGAAAGGCCGAGACCGCAGGAAGAGGCATAGTCGGCAAGCAGCAAATCCAAGCGCGTCTTTTCCTGTTCGTCGGAAACCAGAAAGGAAATTTCTTTCATTTTACCTTTTTCTTCCCGGGATAAAACATATTGACGAGCAAAGCCAGGGAAATAAAAAACATTGCCAGGCTAAAAAGCTGGAAAATAGTCAGGCCGGCGAACATCTTCGGGCTGTCGTTGCGCAAGAACTCGACCGTAAAACGTTTTATCGAATAAAAAAACAGGTAAAAACAGAAGATACTCCCCGGCAGGTGTTCCCTATTCTGTATGCGCCTTAAGACCAGGAAAATCACGAAAAGCGCCAGGCTCGAATAAAGCTGGGTAGGGATGAGTTTCTGGCCAGCGGAAGGGAAATACAGCCCGAACACGGAAGGCTTGCCGTAACAACAGCCGTTCAGAAAACAACCTATCCTGCCGATCGCCTGGCCGAGGACGATGAAAGGCGCCAGCAGGTCCAGGGTAAGCAGCGGGCTCATCCTGTTCAGCCGGATAAATACCCAGGCACAGATGAAGCCGAAGATTATCCCGCCGAAGATCGCCATCCCGCCGTGCTGCAGCATGACGATTTCAATCGGATGCTTTATATAAAAAGGAAGGCTATAGATTATATAGAAGAGGCGCGAACCGATAATCCCCGAGATAAATACCCAGAAACAAAGGTTAAAGATCTTTTCGGGGTCAAAGCCTTCTTTCAGCGCCTGCCGGCTGGCCAGGCTGCTGGCGGTAAAAAACGCCAGCACCAGCATAAGGCCGTACGAATAAATTGTAAATGGTCCGAGATGACAGATTTCAGGCAGCATTTTTATCGAATAAGAGCTCCCAGCTCAACAGTACCGCTCCCACGGTAAGGGCGGAATCAGCAAGGTTAAATACAGGCCAAAAACGAAAATCCAGGAAATCGATCACGCATCCGAAACGCAGGCGGTCAATAAGGTTGCCGACCGATCCGGCCAGGATCAAACTTAAAGAGATATTAAACAGCATGGGGTTCTTCTTGTTCTTCAGGCGGACAAAGATAAACAGGATCACGCAAAGAGAAATCGCCACGAACAGGAGAAGCTGGTTCTTGAACAAACCGAAAGCCGCCCCGCGGTTACACACCAGCGTTAGATACAGAAAATTATTTACCAGGGCAACCGGCTTATTTAACTGCAGGTAATTTAACGCGAGGTATTTAGTGAGCTGATCGAAGAAAACAACGCTTGAAACGATGATAAGGATCATCTGGCGCACCCGGAAATTAGTGCTTACTTCTTCTCTCTTTTCTTCTGGCACTTGATGCACAGCCGCGCGGAAGGCACAGCTTTTAACCTGGCCTTAGAGATCATCCCCTTGCATTCATCGCAGATGCCGAAGGTTTCCTCGTCGATCCTCTTCAATGCATCGTCGAGTTCATAGGCGGCCCTTCTCTCGTTAGATGCCAGCCCCAAGGAAAATTCGCGGTCGTAATTATCGGTAGCGACATCGGCCATGTGGTAGGTATATCCCGAGATGTCACCGGAAGCGTCCTTTTGCGACTGTTTCAGGGTATCGTCGGTTATATGCTGCAATTCGTCGAGTATGGCCTCTTTTTTCTTAAGGATTAGTTTCTTGAAATCCTTCAATTCTGTTTTTGTGAGTTTTTTCTTCAATTTGCCTTCCCCTTTGGCTTAAACTGTGCGGACGCCTGTCCGCGGTTGTTTAACTGATTGCCTTGAGGCAATTATCGCAAATGTCCGGATGAGCCGGATCGCTGCCGACTTTTGCGGAATAATTCCAGCACCGCGGGCACTTTGACCCTTCGGCCTTATCCGCCCTGACCGATAAAGGCGCGTGAGCGGATTCTTCCAGGCTCACCTTTACCTGCGAAACTTTGAAAATCTCGCAAAGCTCAATACTGAAGCTTTGTAAGAATGTATAACGATCCGGGTTATTTGTCAATATATTTATTTGGGCGTCGAACGAGCTGCCGATCAAGCCTTTGACGCGCAATTCCTCAAGGGCCTTGGCAGCTGCCGGGACCAGCCCGATTACGTCTTTCAATTCAACACCCACCCTTTTGCCAGAAGCAATGGCCTCCTGGCGGTAAAGAGAATTCGCCTGCGGGAAATCCGACAGATGCACGCTCGGGCAGGCGCCCCCGCGGCCGCCATGCGGCATGCTCCTGTATATCTCCTCGGCGGTAAAAACAAATACCGGGGCCATCATCTTTACCAGCCGGTCAAGCACTTCGTAAATCACCGTCTGCGCCGCGCGCCTTTCCACGGAATCAAAACGATAAGTGTAAAGCCTGCCCTTGACCATATCCAGGTAATACATGGAAAGGTCTTCGTTGCAAAAATCATATATGCCCTTGTAAGCGCGGTGGAATTCGAAAACCGGCTTCTCGCTGCTGCCGTAAGCAGCCTCGACCTCGTCCCTTACCTCTTCCATCCTTGAAAGTATCCACTGGTCTATTTTGCGCATCTTCTCATACGGCACCTTGTCGGTATCCGGATTGAAATCATAAAGATTGCTCAAGATGAATTTGGCGGTATTGCGGATCTTGCGGTAAGCCTCAGAGAGGCGCTGCAGGATCTGCTGGGAACAACGGATGTCCTCGTTATAATCGCTGGAGGCGGCCCAGAGACGCAGGATATCCGCTCCGAAATCTTTTGTCACATTGGATGGGGAGATACCGTTCCAGGCGGATTTGGACATCTTCTTGCCCTGTTCGTCCACCACGAACCCGTGAGTGAGCACTGTCTCGAACGGCGCTATCCCGTCAACACCCATGGAAACGATAAGCGAAGCCTGAAACCATCCGCGGTGCTGATCGCTCCCTTCCAGATAAAGCGCCGCAGGATAAGTCATGCCTTCCCGTTTCTTGAGCACCGCCTGGCTGGAGGCCCCGGAATCAAACCACACATCCAGGATATCTTTGCCTTTTTCAAATACCGTTCCGCCGCATGAACAGGAGAATCCTTCCGGGATAAAATCCTTCACTTCATGAGTAAACCAGCTGTCCGTGCCTTCTTTTCTAACGAAAGATATCCATTTGCCGATCACGCCCGGATCGAGTGTTTCCTCATGGCACTTGGTGCAGACCAGCGACGGAATCGGCACCCCCCAATAACGCTGGCGCGACAGGCACCAGTCAGGGCGCAGCTCGACCATCCCGGAGATCCGGCTGCGGCCGGCTTCAGGGACAAACCTGATTTCTTCCTGAACGCCCCGCAGGAGTTTCTTGCGTAAATCCGCGTGGTCGATCTTCATAAACCACTGGTTCGTGGCGCGGAAGATAATCGGGCTCTTGCACCGCCAGCAATGCGGGTATGAATGCTGGATCGTACCGGCCAAAAGGAGCGCGCCGGACGATTCAAGTTTCCCGATGATCTTCTCGTTGGCGTGATGGACGTTCAGGCCGCTGAATTCTCCGGCAGTAGCGTCAAAATTACCTCTGGGATCCACCGGCATAACGATATCCAGCTTATGGCGCAGGCCGGTGAGGTAATCCTCCGCGCCGTGGCCGGGAGCGGTATGCACAAGCCCGGTACCGTCCTCTCCGGAAACATAGCTGGCGCTGACCACCCTGCCTAAGCGCAGTCCGAAGGGATGTTCATAAATCAATCCTTCAAGTTCTTTTCCCTTGTACTCTTTCAACACTTCGTAATTTTCTATGCCGAAAGATTCGAGGACAGACATCCGCACATTGGCGATAATCAGATTGCCTTTGCCGGTCCTGATGTATGAATAGGTAAAATCCGGATGCACCGCTACCGCGACATTGGCGATCAGCGTCCAGGGGGTAGTAGTCCAGATCACCAGGTGGCTGTCGGGGCCGAATTTCGCGTTATCCCGCAATTTGAATTTCACGAATACCGACGGAGAAGTATGGTCCTCGTATTCCACTTCCGCCTCGGCAAGCGCGGTCTCGCAACGGCAGCACCAGTTTACCGGCTTCAACCCGCGGTAGATATAACCTTTTTTGACCAACTCGCTGAACGCCTCGACGATCCCCTCCTCATATTCCGGGGCCAAAGTCAGGTACGGATGTTCCCAATCGGCGAAGACTCCGAGGCGCTTGAATTCCTCACGCTGGGTATTCACGAAACGCATCGCGTAATCATGCGCCTTCTTGCGGAACTCAACCTGCGGGATCTGGGATTTGTGGATCTTCATCTCTTTGAAAAGCGCGTGCTCTACAGGCAGGCCGTGGCAGTCCCATCCGGGAACATACGGTGAATCGTAACCCTGCATGGTCTTGTATTTGATCACTATATCCTTGAGGATCTTGTTCAGGGCGTGGCCGATATGGATATCCCCGTTGGCGTAAGGAGGCCCGTCATGCAGGATATACTTGCCCTTAGGAGAAGGTTTCCTGCGGATCAGGCCGTAAATATCCTGCTTGTACCAATCCGCCAGCATCAACGGCTCGCGTTTCGGCAGGTCTGCCTTCATCGGGAAATCTGTTTTCGGCAGGTTCAAGGTATTTTTATATTCCTTGCCCGCCGGTTTATTGTCATTTTTGTCTTCCGGTTTCATTTTATGTATTTACCTATAATTATATCCAGGTCGCGCTTGACCTTAGCCGGGATAAGCTTCTTGTCCGTGACGATCGCGTTCCGCAGCGCCTGCTCGCAGGAACAGGAACGGCCGTCCGGCAGGCGGCTGATCACTTCGCAGATTATCTTCTTGGCGTTCTCGACGTTTTTTCGCGAATTTTCCATGACCATCTCCAGCGTAACGCTGTCGTGGCCGGGATGCCAACAATCATAATCCGTGATGCAGGCAAGTGTAGCGTAGCATATTTCCGCTTCGCGGCAAAGCCTGGCCTCGGCCATATTGGTCATTCCGATAATATCCATCCCCCAGCTACGGTACAACTTGCTTTCGGCAAGCGTGGAAAACTGCGGGCCCTCCATGTTTATATATGTCCCGCCGTTATGCACATCCAGGTTCAATGACTTGGCCGCCGAATAAACCAGGCCGCAAAGGTCCTTGCATACCGGATTACCGAAAACAATATGGCTGACTATCCCCTGGCTGAAAAAAGTCATATCCCTACCGTGATTGGTGCGGTCGACAAACTGGTCAACCACCACAAAATCCATAGGTTTCATCTCTTCCTTGAGGCTCCCGCAGGCGGCTACCGAGATTACCCTCTGCACCCCAAGTTTCTTCATCGCGAAGATATTCGCGCGGTAATTTATCTCGCTGGGAGAAATGCGATGGCCGATGCCGTGGCGCGGAAGAAAAACCACATCCCTGCCAGCGAGCCTGCCGATGGTAAACTTGTCCGAAGGCCTGCCGAAAGGAGTCTTTACTGCCACATCCCCGGCGATCTCCATTCCTTCGATCTTGTACAACCCGCTTCCGCCGATTATCCCGATAGTTGACATACCCTCTCCTGCGCTATTTTGACAATTCCTGCGCCCGCCTTCTGGCCGCGCGCGCGGCATCAGACCATGAACCGTTCTCCGACAATACCTTCAACGCTTCCTCGGTGGTGCCCGCGCGGGAAGTGATCATCTGGCGCAGCTGCGCGGGAGCCTTGCCGGTCTTGGCCAAAAGCGCTATGCTCGATGCCGTGGTGCATACAGCCAGCTCCAACGCCGTAGACGGGTCAAAACCCACGTCAACAGCCGCCTGTTTCAACCATTGTACGTATTGATTCTTGCGGCCTACCGGCACATTCAACGGGTCAAATCCGTTTTTCTCTATATCATAAAATATGTAAGCCGGCCCGCTTCCCGAAATGGCGGTTATCGAGTCGATCAGGCTTTCATCGAGCAGCCAAACCTTTCCTAAAACCCCGAATAACTCACTTGCCAGGGAGACGTCTTCATCTTCAGCGTAGCTGCCCCTGGCCAGGCCGGTTTGGGCCGCGGATATCTTTACCCCCATATTCGGCATCACCCTGACTACCCTGGCCTTGCCCAGAATACTTTCAATGTAGGCCGTAGTGATCCCCGCGGCGATGCTGATAATCAGCCTGTCGCCGACAATATCCTTGAGCAGGCCAAGCAAAGCCTCGAAATCCTGCGGTTTTGCCGCCAGAAGGACAATATCCGAATCGTTCACCAGCTGTTCAAGCGAATCCCTGGTCTGTACCTCTCCGGAGGCCTGGAGCTTCAGGCTGTCTTTGTCGAAAACGCTGACGCTAAATAATTCTTGCGCGCCAAGGGCAATCGCGCTGCCCATGTTCCCGAAACCGATAATCCCCAACCTTTTCTTTAAGCCAGCCATGCCTTAACCGAATATAATCCTTCCCAGGCGTATGATATCCGCCCCTTCTTCTATAGCTGTTTCAAAATCATCCGACATCCCCATGGAAAGCAACCACGACGGATCGATTTCATCGCGCAGCCTGCGCAACAGGGAAAAACACCGGCGCGCTTCTATCTGCCCGCCGGAAACCGGAGCAATGGTCATCAAGCCTTTGATTTTCAGGCTACCCAGCTTGAGTATTTCCTCAACGGCAGACGCCAGAGCCTCGGGCGCCAGACCGTATTTCGTCTCCTCGAAAGAAGTCTTGACCTCCAATAGGATATCCTGGGTCTTATTCATCCTGGATGCCTGCTTATCTATTTCAACAGCGAGCTTCACGCTATCCACGGAATGGATCAGGCTGAATATCTTCAGGGCATCTTTTACCTTATTCAACTGCAGGTGCCCGACCATCTGCCAGTCAGCCGAAGGCAGCTGGCGGTATTTCTCTTTTGCCTCCTGCACCCTGTTTTCGCCCAAATGGGACAACCCCGCTTCCAGTGCCCCGTTTATTTCTCCGAGCGTCCTGCCTTTCGTCACACAAAGCAAGGTTATCCCGGAGGGATCCGAATTTATCTTAGCGCAGGAGGCGGCGATACGCTCCTTTATCCTCAAAACATTATCCTTGATCATAAGGAAGTGATTATTATACACAATAAATTACG
>CAZNGC010000043.1:0-9561 GCA_964572435.1 uncultured Planctomycetales bacterium
CAATTACGCAGGACTATCCTTAATTGCTTCGGCTCGTCTCTGAACAGAAGCCTCTCGATAACCTTGCCTTCCTTGACTGTCTTGGCGACGATATCCTTAACGTCTTTTTCTTCCACGCCGGCATAAACTATATTGCTCTCGGGAAACTTAACTACCAGAGAACGGTTATATACGCCGATATCCGCGACGCGCACAACCTGCACCTTGTCTTCAAGTCCATGCTCGCGCAGGATATTAAGAAAAGACGCGTAAAAATCCCTTGTCCTGTCATTACCTTCACCGGTATCCTTGATAAAAATCATCTTCTCCATTAAGCTACCTCTTTGTCCTTAATTCGTAAATGGCGTCTTTTACCAGGGTGTTACCGCATACATGCTTATCCAGTATCTTGGTCACCCCTTCTTTATCCACCTTCCCGTAAATCACATCGGGCAAACCTTTAACTCTCACTTCAACCGACGGTTCGGAATAACACATACCCTGGCAACCGCATTTCTTAACTTTGATATCGAGTTTCCTTTTTTTTACCTCTTCGACAAAATCCTCGTACACTTTATCGGCACCTGCGGCAATACCGCAAGTGCTCATCCCGACCTTGATCCAATCTTTACCGTCATCCTTATGAGCTTCTTTTATCCTCTCCAGGTCTTTCTTCGTCAATTTTGCCATCTTATCCCTCTTTATTATGATCGCCGTATTCGGAAAGGATGCCCATTATCTGGCTTTTCTGCACCTTACCGTACACTTTCTCGTCTATCTTGATTACCGGAGCCAGCCCGCAGCAACCAAGGCAGCGCACAACATCCAACTGGAACAAACCGTCCTTGGTAGTCTGGCCCTCTTCGACATTCAAGAGGCTCTTGATCTCGTTAAGCAGGACCGGCGCGCCTTTTAAGTAACAGGCGGTCCCCATGCAAAGGGAGATTGTATGCTTGCCCGGAGGAGTAAGCTTGAAGAAATTATAAAAAGTGATCACTTCATATATCCTGGCCAGGGGCGTGCGCAGGGCGCGCGAAAGCTCCAGGGCGGCCGGACGCGGCACGTAACCGTAATAATTCTGCAATTCATGCAGAATCATGATCAGGCTGCCTTCCTTATCCTTCCACTCCTTCACCAAACTGGCGATCTCTTCCTGCATAGTTTTAGTCTTTTCGTTCATCTTTCCTACCTGTCCTTATCTGGTCTTTTCTTCGACGTTGACGAAATAAATGAGATTTTCGAGCTCGATTTCCAAATTCACGTAATTGATGGTCACCGACTCCGGGACATGCAGCCGTAAAGGCGCAAAATTCAATACCCCTTTTATCCCCGAGGCGCAGATTAAATCCAGGGCCTGCTGCGCGGCTATATCCGGCACAGCCAGAATAGCTATGCGTATATTGCCGGCTTTGATGAAAGCCTTTGCTTCATCCAGCGGCAATACCGGAACCGGGCTTGAGCGGTTGATCTTAGCCGGGTCAATGTCGAAACCGGCAACTATCTTTATGCCTTCTTTCTCGAACCCGCGGTAACGCATCAGGGCACTGCCGATATGGCCGGCACCGATCACAATTACCTTCTGAAGCTGATCCTTGCCCAGGATGCTGTTGATCTTTTCCAGGAGAGAATCTATCTGGTAACCTCCCTTTTTGTTGCCGGAGATACCGAAGATGGAAAAATCCTTTCTTACCTGGGAAGCAGTGACCCCTACTGAATCGGCGAGGTTATCTGAGAAAACTTTCACAAAACCTAAAGCTTGTAATCTATAAAGAGCGTTCTTATAACGGGAGAGCCGAATGATGCAATTCTTATTTGTGATCATATTGTTCTATTTTTCACAATAACAAAGTAAATATACCACCCTTGCGTTATTTGTCAAGAATATTTTACGCTAAACTGCCGAAGTTTCTTCCTCTTATTTTACAGAAGGATGGTCGCCTGATTTTTAACGACTTCGAGGAACCCGTTAATACTGGAATCAACGAGATTTACACCGCCAGACGCCAGACGCAGCGTGATCTTCCCTTTTGAAAGCCTGGCTGCCAGCGGCGCGTGATCAGCCAGTATGCCCAAATACCCGGACTGGCAAGGGACGATTAAGGAAACCGCTTTGCCTTCATATATAACCTTCTCCCTGGAATTAATATTCACCTGGAAAGTTTTTTGCGCCATTGTCAGGAAATAAGCTGTTTATTCTTCTCGATCGCCTCTTCTATCGAACCGACCATATAAAAGGCCTGCTCATGCAGATGATCAAGCTGCCCCTCGATAATCATCTTCACGCCCTTAATAGTATCTTCCAATTTCACGTACTTGCCCTTTAACCCGGTAAAATTCTCCGCTACAAAGAAAGGCTGGGAAAAGAACCTCTGTATTTTACGCGCGCGCTGCACGGTCAATTTATCCTCATCGGAGAGCTCATCCAGGCCCAGGATGGAAATAATATCCCTTAGGTCTTTGTAACGCTGCAGGACTTTTTGCACGGCCAGGGCAGTATTATAGTGATCTTCCCCGAGCAATCTGGGGTCCATGATACGCGATGTGGAATCAAGCGGGTCGACCGCGGGGTATATCCCCAATTCGGAGATTTGCCTCGACAAAACTATCTTTGCGTCCAGGTGCGAGAATATCGCCGCGGGCGCCGGGTCAGTCAAGTCATCGGCCGGCACATATACCGCCTGGATAGAGGTTATCGACCCGTTGCGCGTGGAAGCGATCCTTTCCTCCAGCTGGGCCACCTCGGTAGAAAGGTTAGGCTGGTAACCAACGGCAGAAGGCATCCTGCCCAGGAGAGTGGAAACCTCGGAACCCGCCTGTATGTAGCGGTAAACATTATCGATAAATAAAAGCACATCCTTGCGCTCCTGGTCGCGGAAATACTCCGCCATAGTCAGGGCGGAAAGCCCTATGCGCAGGCGCGCTCCCGGCGGCTCGTTCATCTGCCCGAATACCAGTGCGCTATTGGCGGCCACCCCGGACTCGTTCAGCTCCAGCCAAAGCTCATTGCCCTCCCTGGTACGCTCGCCTATGCCGGCAAAAACCGAAACCCCGCCGTGTTCGGTAGCGATCGTACGGATCAATTCCATAACTACCACCGTCTTACCCACACCGGCTCCGCCAAACAACCCGACCTTGCCTCCTTTAGGGATAGGCGCCAGCAAGTCAATAACCTTCAATCCCGTCTCGAGAATATTCTCAATAGGAAGCTGTTCCTGGAAATTCGGGGAATCCCTATGTATGGGGTTCCTTGACTGCGGGTTTTCCAGCGCGCCTTTGCCGTCAATCGGTTCCCCTAAAAGGTTGAAGATCCTCCCCAGCGTCTGTTTCCCAACAGGAACAGTAATCGGGCTTCCGGTATCGGCTGCTTTCATCCCGCGCACCAGCCCGTCGGTTGAACCAAGGGCTATGCAGCGCACCGTGTTGTTGCCGATATCCTGGGCGACCTCAAGCGTAAGGTCAATACCTTTCTCTTCGATCTTGATCGCGCTCAAGAGCTGCGGGCCCTCGTTCTCCGGAAAACGTATGTCCACGCTCGGACCGATAATCTGAATAATCTCGCCTTCTGCCATGATCTTATCCTTTCAAAGCCTCAACTGATGAGGTAATCTCCAAAATATCCTGCGTAATCCCCGCCTGCCTAAGCTTGTTCCTTAAAAGAACCAGCCCTGAAATAAGCTCCTTGGCGTTATCGGTAGCCGTCTTCATCGATATTGTCCGCGCGGCGTGTTCGGAAGTAAAAGACTCCAGGAAGGCCATCTGCAGTTTAACCTCCAGATAACGCGGGATCAAATCATCCAGGATGCTTTTCAAATCCGGCTCGGCGATATAATCAAGCGGCTTGATCTTCCTTGTCTCTATACCCAAGAGGCGGTCGATACGCGGCCTCTGGACTATAGAGTTCTCGAAATACGTATAAGCCAAATGAACCGAAGCGGCCTCTCCGGCCAGGAACGAGCCCTTGACCCGGTCAAGGATCTCCCCGCAAACCCTGCCGGAAAACCTGGCGTTTAGCCCCGTATAAGAACCGACGACCTTAACCGGCCGGGGCTTGAAATAATTCAGCCCTTTTTGCCCGATCAAGATCAACCTCACCTTGTCGGCGCCATGATCGTTTATAAATTTTTCGCAGGCATGAAAAACATTCTGGTTGTACACTCCGCATAATCCGTTATCCGAAGTTATCGCGCAAAGCACGGCATAACCGCCTTTGACGCCGGTACCGAAATATCCGGTATGCGGATCCTGCGCCGAAGCAGCCAGATTATACATTACCGATTCGAGCTTCAAAGCGTAGGGGCGCAGGCCAAAAAGTTCGTTTTCCGCGCGGTTGAGCTTGGCAACCGAGATCATCTGCATGGCATTGGTCACCTTCTTACTGTTTTCCACGCTGCGGATGCGGTTTTTTATCTGTTTTAACGACTGCGGCATGGCGCTCCTTAAGCTGAAAATTCCCTTTTTGCCACGGAAACCACCTCGTTCAACCTGGATTTCAACCCTTCGTCCAGGCCGTCTTTTGACTCTATTTCCTGAACAAGCCCGGGGTAATTTGCGGCGATAAACCTGTAGAGATGGGCCTCAAATTTCCTCACCGCCCCGGCAGGCAAATCATCGAGATACCCATTGGTCCCGGCGTAAATAATGATCACCTGTTTGGCCGTTTCCAGCGGCTCATACTGCACCTGTTTTAAAACCTCGACCATTCTTTCCCCGCGGGTAAGCTGGCTGCGCGTAGTCTTGTCTAAATCCGTACCGAACTGGGTAAAGGTTACCAGTTCGCGGTACTGGGCAAGGTCCAGCCTTAATTTGGAAGCGACCTGGCGCATAGCCTTATTCTGGGCCTTGCCTCCGACGCGTGAAACCGACAGTCCGACGTTTACCGCCGGGCGTACGCCGGCGTAAAAAAGGTCGCTCTCCAGATAAATCTGCCCGTCGGTAATCGAAATGACATTGGTCGGTATATAACTGGAGATATCCCCGGCCTGGGTTTCGATTATCGGGATGGCTGTTATGGAGCCTGCTCCCAATTCATTGTTCAGCTTCGCCGATCTCTCCAGTAGCCTGGAATGCAGGTAAAAGATATCCCCGGGATATGCCTCTCTCCCGGGAGGGCGCCTTAACAACAGGGAAAGCTGCCGGTAAGCCTGCGCGTGCTTGGACAAATCATCATAGATAACCAACACGTGTTTGCCGGCATACATAAACTCTTCGGCCATGGCTGTCGCCGAATAAGGTGCCAGATACTGCAGGCTTGCCGAGGCGCGGCTGGATGCGCTGACAATCGTGGTATATTCCATGGCACCGTGCCTTTTCAGCACCTCGTTCACCGCCACTACGCTGGACAATTTCTGGCCGATCGCGCAATAAATACAATAAACATCTTTTCCTTTTTGATTAATAATCGTGTCGATGGCGATCGCGGTCTTGCCGGTCTGCCGGTCGCCGATGACCAGCTCGCGCTGGCCGCGGCCTATCGGAGCCATAGCGTCAATCGCCTTTATGCCTGTACGCAAAGGCTCCTTCACCGGTTGTCTTTGCATTACGTTCGGCGATCCGGATTCCAGGGGCCTGGATTTTTGCGTATTAACCTGGCCCTTTCCGTCAATCGGCCGGCCCAGGGCATTGACCACCCTGCCGACGAGCGCCTCGCCAACCGGGACCTGCACGATCTTGCCGGTACGTTTTACTATATCGCCTTCTCTTATAGTCTTATCCGGATTATCCGTACCAAAAATAACTACCCCGGCGCTGTCTTCCTCGAGGTTTAATACCATACCCATGATATTATCGGAAAATTGCACCAGCTCTCCCATCATTACGTCATCTAATCCGTAAATACGCGCGATAGTATCACCTACTTGTATAACCGTGCCGATAGATTCGGTACGCAGGCGCGTCTTGTATTTCTCCAGCTCTTTCTTAATTATTGAAGTAACCTCTTCCGGTTTTAAAACCATACTGGCCTTTCTGTTTATCAGATATTTATTCCCGCAAGCTTCCCCCGCAGGTCGTTTAATCTCTTGGCTACCGAACCGTCGATAATGGTATTGCCGACAACCACCTGTACCCCTCCCAAAAGACTTCCGTCCAAATCGATATAAAACCTCAAATTCTGTTTAAATTTCTTCTTCAAAACATCTTCTATCCTCTTGATCAAATCCAGTTCCAGGGGAAAAGCTGTCCTTAACAACACATCTACCTGCCCCTGGTGCGAGTATTTCGCGCGCAGGTATTCGGCGGCATCCAGAAAAATATCGAACCTGTTCTTCTCGACCAGCAGCTTGAGGAAATTGCGTATCTGCTCGTCAAGCCCGTCCCTGGCCACTGCCTCGATAATCAAGCACTTCTCGCTGTAAGAAATCTCCGGGTTATGCATCAAATCGCTGAAACCCGGGTTATCCCGGACAATATTCTTGACTACCACCATGTCCTCCAGGGCCCTGTCTATCCCGCATGTCTCTTTTGCCAGGCCGATAAAGGCCTCCGCGTATCTGCTGACAACTACCTTATCCTTGATCATTTAAACATTTTCCATTTCTTTGATAAAATCTTCGACTATCTTCCGGTCGCCGTCTTCGGTAAGCTTCTCCTGAATCAGGCTCCTGGCCGACTCCATGGCGATATCCACGATCCGGTCTTTAAGTTTATCCTGCGCCTGGGAGACCTCATGCTTAACCTGCTTGCGGGCGTCATCGATGATATCCTGCGCCTCCTCATGCGCCTGCTTGCGTATTTGAGCGCTTAATTTCCTGCCCTCATCTACCGCCTCTTTAATCTTTGCCTGCGCCTGCTCCTGGATAAAGAGCATCCTGGACTCATACTCGGTTTTCAGCTTACCGATCTCGAGCTTGGTCTCCTCGATCTTCTCGAATTCAGAACGGATCCTCTCTTTTCGCTGGTCCAGAAGGCCGAGAAACTTCTTCCAGACAAACAATCTCAAGAGGAATAAAAGAAGAAAAAAACTCAAGATCTGCGCGAATATCTCGCTGGCACTTAGCATCCTCAACAGTTCCACCTTGGCAACCCCCTATCTTACTTGCTGGCGTACATAAAAGCGAAGACTAAAACATAAATAGTGATTGCTTCAATAAAAGCGCAGCCGATAATCATAACAGTCATTACTTTATTGGATGCCTCAGGCTGCCTGCCGATCGCCCCCATGGCCGAAGCTACCGCGATACCCAAGGCTATCGCCGAACCCAATGCCGCAACGCCCAAGGCCATCGCTACCCCTAAATCCATTACTGTCTTTGTGTCCATTTCTCCTCCTTATATTATATTGTCTCTTTTTCATCCTCGTGCCTCAAAACCAGTGCCAGATAAATCGTGGTCAACAGGCAGAAAACAGAAGCCTGGACAACCGCAGCAAGCACACCCATAAGCATATTGAAAAATAACAACGGCAAACCGGCAATCCCGAAACCGGACAACAGGGCAATCAGGACCTCATCCCCCCACATATTCCCGCGCAAACGCAAGGAAAGACTCAAGGGGCGGATCAGCTCCGTGATTATATGCAAGAAAAACATAAATAAGGGCATAAGCACGGTAAAGGCCAGGATGCCGCGCGGTTTCCCCGCCAAATGATCAATATACCCAAAGAACCCCAGTTCCTTGACCGCCGTATACTGAACATAAACAAATACGCAAAGAGATAACGCCAGGGTAGTTGACCAGCTGGCTGCCGGAGATTTTAAAAAAGGGACCAACCCGAAAATATTCATACAGAGGATATATATGAACAGGGTCCCGATGAACGGGGTAAACCTCCTGCCTTTCGGCCCGATTATCCCGCAGACAAAATCATCCAGGCCGCCGGCAACCAACTCAAAAGCTGCCTGAAGGCGGCCGGCCGGGATAAGCGATCTTTTCCTGGCGGCGAAAAAAGCCAACAGCCCGACTATCAAAACAATCAGCAGAGAAAAACTTATGTTTTCCTGGAGATGAATAAACTTAAAGAACGGGTTCGCCGGAAATTTTTCGGCTAAGACCGTGAATATATTCGGCAGTTCCCGTACTGCGCTATTTTCGCTCATTTCCTGTTTTCCCTGGCAATAATCTTTATAATCCTGGCCACTTCCACTACCGCGGCCAAAAAACCGAAGAGCGCGCCGAGAATAACCGTCAGATTGGATAAATTGAATTTCTGTTTAAGGAAAGAACCGGCGAAATATCCCGAAAGCGGTCCGGCGGCCAAAATAAACGGTATAAAAACGACAAAACCTACCGCCCTTACCCCCTTATAAAAATCATCTTTATCCATGATGCCTCTAAAAAAAATGACGCCCTACATCCATTCTCCGGATTTAAGACGTCTCATAGACTTATAGCTGCCTACTCTATTGTAGGCAGCTATAAAATTATTTTATCACAAATCCGACGTTTGTCAATCCTTCTTTACTTACTCTGTTTTTGTGGCTATGTTCAGGTTTTTTATATTCAATTCGTTGAATATATCCAGCAAACCGACAATATCCTTGAACCTGACCATTTTATCCGAATACAAGATAACCTCCAAACCGGGATTATCCTTATGAATCCTGGCGACTTCCGTTTTCAATGATTTCCTGGAAACCAGTTTATTATCGAGATAAATCATCCCCTCGTTAGTCACCATAATACTGATCTGCCTTGATTCGTTCATCGGTTTCCCGCTCGAAGAACTAGGCAGATTAACCTGAATATTCGACTGCATCACCAAAGGAGTAGTTACCATGAATATAGCCATCAACACAAGTATAATATCCGTAAACGGAGCGGTATTTATCTCGGTGAAAGGCTTCTGCCTTCTGGTGGAATGGTTCATTTCTTCATCGCGCTGATCAAGTCCATGGTTTCGGAAGCGGCCAGCTCCATATCCTTGACAAATTCGTCGATCTTCTTCATACAATAGTTGTAAACCGCCACCGCCGGGATAGCGATAGTCAAGCCCGCGGCAGTGGTAGAAAGGGCCTCGGATATGCCGCCGATAATCACGCTTATCCCGCTTGAACCGTTTATCGAGACATCATGAAAAGCCCTGAGGATACCGGTTATCGTTCCCAGGAGCCCGATATAAACCGCTGTCGAAGCGATCGTGCCGATTACCGAAGTGAAACGCTCCAGGTTCACCGTCTCGATGATTATCTGCCGCTCCATATTGTTGGAGATCTCTTTTTCGCTGCAGTCGGAAAAATCCAGCCCGGCATAGACTACCTGGGCAAAAGGGGCGTTGGCGTCCTTGGCAATCCTCATCACTGGCTGCACGCCGTTTTTCTTCAGCTCATGGCGCACCTTCTGCATAAAATCCTTGCGTTTCAATCTGGATTTGGCCCGATAGAAAATAATCCTTTCCAGGATGACTGCCACGGAGACCACTGACATTACCAAAAGCACGACCATGGTAATGCCGCCGATCTTGACCAAATGAAAAAGCATATGCATAAAATCCTCCCTATCCCGTAATGTACCCAAATCCCGCCGGGAAATGAATCTCCTGTATCCGACGGGATAAATTCGGCCAAACAACTTACGTCGCTATCGCTCGGTAAACCGAATAACCTGTCTCGCATTTATAGAAAATAAATGCGGTTATTAATCTTTATC
>CAZNGC010000044.1:0-9557 GCA_964572435.1 uncultured Planctomycetales bacterium
AACAGGGCCCCAGGGACATATATATTCACCGCGATTTAAGCTGGCTTTCGTTCAACTACAGGGTGTTGGAAGAAGCGATGGATGCCTGCAACCCGCTGCTGGAGCGGTTGAGATTCTTGAGTATAGTTTCCAATAACCTCGACGAGTTCTTTATGGTGAGGGTCGCCGGTTTAAAGAGGCTTATTGATGCCGGGCATAATCACAAGGACCAGTTTGGTTATTACCCCGAAGAACTATTCACGGAGATATTTATTCGGGCGAACGAGCAGATTGGTAAATTGTATTCTGTTTACAAAGGAAGGGTGCTCGATGACCTGCGCAAAAACAGGATTTTTATCCTTAAACCCGGACAGCTCAATGCCGAGCAGAAAAAGGCGGCAAAGCGTTATTTTGAGACGACTCTGTTCCCCATTATTACCCCCATAGCCGTGGATCCGGGGCATCCTTTTCCGGCGCTGCATTCGAAGACGAATGCCTTCGCGCTCTCATTGAGCCGCCAGGATAAAAATTATCTGGCGTTGATCGTGATCCCCAAGTCCGTGCCGCGCCTCTACCGGCTCCCTTGTGAGAATAACGAAACCTGTTTTATGCTCATTGACGAGATTATCAGGGAAAACCTGGAGACATTTTTCCGCGGTTACCGGATACAGGATAGTTTTCTATTCAGGATAATACGCGATAGCGAGATGGTCTTCGCGGAGGAGTTCGCCCCCGACCTGCTCAAGGCTATCGAGGATGAGTTGAAGAAACGTCCCAAGGCTAAGGTGATCAGCCTGCAGGCGCAGATGGGTAGTCATGGCGCTCTGCTGGAGCTTTTGTATACTACGCTTGGCTTCCCGAAGGAAAACATAATCTTTGTGGAAGATAACCCGGACCTTTCTTTTTTGTCCGACCTGCCGTCGCAGGCGGCGCGCCCGGGCCTCGCCTTCGAAAGCTATACACCGGCAAAGATGCATTACGAAAATATCTTTGACAGGATCAAGGAAGGGGATTTTCTTCTCCATCTGCCGTACCAGTCTTTCTATCCCACGGTGGATTTGATCCGGGAAGCGTCCAGGGACAAGGATGTGCTGGCGATAAAGATGACGCTTTACCGCGCCGGTGACGATTCGGAAATCATCAGGGCCCTGGCTGAAGCCGCCAAGAATAAGAAACAGGTGACCGTGCTGGTGGAATTGAGGGCGCGTTTCGACGAGGAAAAAAATATCGGCTGGACCAGGGACCTGGAGACTGCCGGCTGCCATGTCGTCTACGGCATGCCCGGGCTCAAGGTGCATTCCAAGATGGCGCTTGTAGTGCGCAAAGAGGAGGGAAGGATTATCAGGTATGTACATTTGTCCACCGGTAATTACAACGAGAAAACCGCCCGTGTTTACACTGACCTGGGGTATTTTACGGCAAACGAAGATTTTGCCAACGATGTATCGGACATTTTCAACGTGATTACCGGTTATTCCCTGGGCGGCAGGTATAGGAAGGTGGTTACTTCTCCGGAGAATATGCGAAATTACCTGTTTGAGCTGATCGACAAGGAAATAACCTTCCAGAAAAAATACAAGAATGGATTTATCTTTGCCAAAATGAATTCCCTTGAGGACCCCGGGATCATCAGTAAACTTTATGAGGCTTCGGCAGCGGGAGTAAAAATCAGGTTGGTTGTGCGCGGTATCTGCAGCCTGATCCCCTCTGCGGCCGGATTAAGCGAGAATATCGAGGTAAGGAGTATAGTGGGCAGGTTCCTGGAACATACGCGGATATACGCTTTCAACAATAATTCTTCTCCAAGAGTATTTATTTCTTCCGCAGACTGGATGAGCAGGAATTTTGACCGTAGGATCGAACTTTTGTTTGAAATAAGCCGGCAGGATCTTGCAGGGGAGCTAAGGATGATCCTTGATGAGTATTGGAAAGATAACGTTAAGGCACGCGTACTTATGCCGGATGGCAGGTATTTGCCTTCGGCTGCCCCGGGAGAGTCTTTCAATGTCCAGGAATATTTTATTGGCCGTTACACGGAATAAAACCAATCCGTTTTCGCTTTCCAGAAAGACAATCTCCGGATACTTGAAGTTGTTCATGGGAGAACGCGCCGGCGTGCTGGATTTTGAACGCACAAAGGATATCGAGCCGGTGCACAGGATGCGCGTTGCCTCCCGGCGCCTGCGGGCGGCAATCAGGGTATTTGAGCCTCTGCTTCCGGCGGATAAATACGCCGTCTGGAGCGGGGAATTCAAGAGGATAGGGCGCCTGCTCGGGCTGGCGAGGCAGTTGGATGTGCAGATCAGCAGGCTTGAGGAGGCTCGAGAGGCTCCGGCGGATTGCCCCGGGGCGCGCGGAATAGGCAAGGTAATCAGCCTTCTTAAAGAAAAGAGAACCAGGGAACAGGAGAAGGTTTACCGCAAGCTTATAGATTTTCATATCAAAGAAGGGCTGCCCGGGCTGGATGATTGGCTCAAGGGGCTTCCGGCGCCCGGATATAAATCCGCCATTCGTTCATATTCCGCAAAAAAGAAAGCGACAGTTTTTAAATATCTCGATAAACTTGCCGGTTTGTCCGCCTATGCCTGCAAGCCGGAGAATTCCGGGAAGCTGCACAGAATACGCGTTGCCGCCAAGAACTTGCGTTATACTCTGGAGATCCTTCGCCCTTGGTACGGGAAGAAATTCGATAAGCAGATTAATGCATGCCGGGGTATCCAGGACGCTCTCGGTGATTTGCATGAGCTCGATCTTCTCGGCGGGGTTCTATCGGACTATCCCGGAGGGAAAAACAGCGTATCCGGCAGGGCAGCTTTCATCCTTAGGCGGAAATACGCGGCATTGCGAAATGAATCCTACAGTAAATTTATCAAAATCTGGGATGAGGCGTCGCGGGAACACCTTTGGGAAACGCTAAGACGGGAGGCTTAAGCGGGATTCTTAGCCAGGGCTACTGCCCCAAGCACGATCGCGTCGTCCCCAAGCGCGGAGCCGGCAATTTCGCATTTGCCTATACCGGAAAAGAACCTGTCTTTGAGTATTTTCCTCCTGACAATCGGAATGATGAAATCACCGCAAGCCTCGATCACCCCTCCGCCCAATACGATCATTTGCGGGTCGAAAATATGCCGGATAGATACGCAGGCGTTTCCTATCTGTTCCGCGGCGGAGGAGAGGATTTCAGTTGTCAGGTTATCCCTGTATTTCAGGGCTTTGCGCAGTATCCTGCTCTTGATGGCATCTTTTTTGTTATCGAGAAGTTTTGTGATGATCGTTTTCCTGCCCTTCTTGATTGCGCTCTTCAAGTCCCTTTCGATGGCCCATCTGCCTGCCAGCGCCTCGAGGCATCCGGCATTTCCGCAGCTGCAACGGGGTCCATTGTCCTTAATGATCATATGCCCCAGTTCAGCAGCAGCACCGTGGCTGCCGGTTATAAGCTCGTTATTGATAATTATGCCTGCCCCGATCCCTGTTCCGATGAAGATTCCCACCATGTCGCGGGTTTTTCTCGCCGAACCAAGCCATTTTTCGCCTAAGGCCCCCAAGTTCGCGTCATTCCCCAGAGAGCAGCGTTTTTTCAATTTCTTTTCCAGGATCTTGCGGAAGTTAACTCCTGAAAGCCTCATATTCGGCGTACGCCTGATCCTGCCGTTTGTGCTGTCCACAACTCCGGGCACCCCGACTCCTACACCGGCGAGGTACTTTTTATTTAACCCCTCGGCATAGAGCAATTCTTCCAGCAAATCGGATATTATTGCCGCTATCTTCTGCGCAGAGGCGTTTTTGGGAGTGGAGGTTTTGACCCGGCTGATGATTTTTCCGTCGGAAGACGCCAGGATTCCGGCTATTTTTGTTCCCCCGACGTCTATTCCCGCAAAGAATTTATTTTTCATACCGATAATTATACACGGTAGGGTTATATCGGTTTTAAATCAATGTAAATTCTGTGTAAAACATACAGCGAAACAAAATAATCTTTTCCGTTGCATATCTTTGGTTGACGAAGGCCGGTTTGGGGTATACAATAACTTCTTGAATGAGTCTTAGAGGTATCTCCAACCAATAACTCATCTGTATGATAATTTATGGTAACGATATAAAATACAACAATTTAACCTCCATAGCCCCGGTTAAAAGCAGGATGCTATGTGGTAATAATAAATAAGACCTTCGCTGGAAATGGCGGAGGCCTTATTGTTTGGGAAGGATTTATGAGTGAAGCCCAAGCGCGGCAGGTGATTGATGGGTTATTAAAAGAAGCCGGATGGATTATCCAGGACGTCCGCAAGATTAATCTTTCTGCCGGCAGGGGAGTGGCGGTCCGCGAATTTCCCACTAAATCCGGCCCGGCCGATTACCTGCTTTTCGTGGACCGCAAAGCCGTGGGCACGGTGGAGGCCAAAGCCGAAGGCACCACGCTTTTAGGCGTTGCCGAACAAACCGCCCGCTACAACGCCTCAATTCCTGAAAACCTTCCGCATGTTGACGATGTTCTGCCGTTTGCCTACGAATCTACCGGTATTGAAACTTTCTTTCGCAGCCAGCGCGATCCCGATCCTTGTTCCCGCCGAGTTTTTGCTTTTCACAGCCCGGAAACTTTAGCTGAATGGGTCCAGGATCCGCAAACTCTGCGCCAACGCCTGCGCGAATTACCGCCATTAGATCCCTATAACCTGCGCCAGTGCCAGATCGAGGCAATCAAGAACCTGGAAGTTTCTTTGCATGACAGCCGCCCGCGCGCGCTTCTGCAAATGGCTACCGGCAGCGGTAAAACCTACACCGCCATCAGCGAAATTTACCGCCTGATCAAATTCGGCAAGGCCCGCCGCGTTCTTTTCCTGGTTGACCGCTGCTCTCTGGGCCGCCAGGTCAAAAAAGAATTCCAGAATTACATTCCTTTTGACGATAACCGCTGTTTCACCGATCTCTATATTGTCCAGCACATGACCACCAACGTCTTTGACCAGGACGCCAAAGTCTGCGTTACCACCATCCAGCGCCTTTTCTCCATGCTCAAAGGCGACCAGGAACTGGACGCAAGTTTGGAAGAAAAGTCCCTTTATGAATCATCTGCGCCTGACATCGACCCCCAGGCGATCAAATTCCGGGGTAAGATTCCCATTGAAACTTTTGATTTCATCATCGTGGACGAATGCCACCGCTCCATCTACAACCTCTGGCGCCAGGTCCTGGAATATTTTGATTCCTTTATCATCGGCCTTACCGCCACCCCGTCTAACCAGACCATCGGTTTCTTCAATAAAAATCTGGTTATGGAATACGACCACAACCGGGCAGTGGCGGATAAAGTCAACGTCGGCTTTGACGTCTACCGCATCCGCACCGAAACCACCGAAAAAGGCGGAAAAATCCCCTCGGGTTTTTACGTGGACAAGCGCGACAAGCTCACCCGTAAACTCCGCTGGGAAAAGCTGGACGAGGATTTAGATTACACCCCGGATCAGCTTGACCGTAGTATCGTGGTCAAAGACCAGATCCGCACGGTTATCCGCGAGTTTAAGGATAAACTCTTTACGGAAATCTTTCCCGGCCGTACCGAGATCCCCAAAACCTTAATTTTCGCCAAAGACGACAGCCACGCCGAGGATATCACCGGTATCGTGCGCGAAGAATTCAGCAAGGGTAATGACTTCTGCAAGAAAATCACCTACCGCACCCAGGAAAACACCGATGACCTGATTGCCGCTTTTCGCAACAGCTTTAATCCCCGGATTGCCGTAACCGTGGATATGATCTCAACCGGCACCGACATCAAGCCCCTGGAATGTATCTTATTCATGCGCGACGTCAAGTCTGCGGTTTATTTCGAGCAGATGAAAGGCCGCGGCACCCGGGTGATTGATCCCGATGATTTGCACGCGGTAACTTCCGACGCCAAAGCCAAAACCCATTTTGTGATCGTGGATGCCGTCGGCGTCTGCGAAAGCGAGAAGAGCCAGACTACCACGCTTGAGCGTCAGAAAAACGTTCCTACACCTAAATTACTCAACAACGTAGCCAGCGGCATCCGGGATAACGATACACTTTCCAGCCTCGCTTCGCGTCTATCGCGGCTGAACCTGGAATTAGAGGAGAGAGACATCCAGCGGATCAAAGAAGCCTCCGGCGGCAAGTCCTTAACCGACATTACCAACGATCTTATGTCCGTTATCGATCCGGATATCGCTTCTGACCGGGACAAAGTCTGCGCGCCCTTTGATAACCCGGATTTTCGCCAACTGCTTACGGCATTACAAACCAAAGCCGAGCAGACCATTGACACGACCACCGTAGATAAAATCATCCAATCCGGCTTTGACCAGCAGGCTAAAGAAAAAGCTTTATCCCTGGTCAAAAAGTTCGAGCAGTTCGTATCACAAAACAAAGATAAGATCACCGCCCTGCAGATTATCTACAACCTGCCTTACAAAAAACGCCATATTACCTATGAAGAGATCCGCGACTTAGCCGAGAAAATCGAAATGCCGCCTTACGGCTTTACTACCGATGCGCTCTGGCAGGCTTACGAACAACTGGAAAAATCCAAAGTGCGCGGCTTCTCCGTGCAAACCCAATTAACCGACATCATCTCTTTAGTGCGTTTTGCTACCCGCAAAGAAGAAGTCCTGGAGCCGTTTAAAGAACACGTCGAGCACCGTTTTAAAGAATGGCTAAAAAACCAAGAGCTTTTAGGTAAAACTTTCACCGGCAGACAAATCCAGTGGCTGACCATGATCGCCAGCCATATCGCCGGCTCCGGCAGCGTGGACAAAAAAGACTTCCTCCTGCCGCCCTTTAGCGGTAGCGGCGGAATTATTAAGGCGCAGGAAGTTTTTGGGGATGGGCTGGATGAGGTGATTGAGGAGTTGAATACGGAGTTGGTGGGGTAGAGTTTATGGATGTTAGCGTAAGAATTATAACTGGGGACATGAGGAGTCTTAATGTTTTATTCTCGGCAAATAGATATATTTGTTGGGTAGCATTGGGTAACTGCACGGATTATTTTGAAGAGGTAGGCGTATTATTTGAAAAAAACAAAAAGCCGATTATTAAGAAAAATAACGAAATCAAAATATTTAGATTATTTCTAAATTCGATAGAATCGCTAAATAACATTATCGATTATATCTATTTCGACAAATATAGCAAAAGTTTTAAGAATATAAAATGTTTTAAGTCAAAGTTGTTAGATAAATATTCGATTCTTGTCAAGATTAACGAGATTGCCAATGCATATAAACATTGTGAGAGAAGAGATGCTAAGAAACTCAAGGCTAAGGATATCCGTTTTGACCATGAAGTGTTAGTTGTGGCTTTTAAGTTTTGGGCGGATTATCATGATAAAGATGGTAAGGTTGATCTTTTGGTTTGATAATGAGGAGGCCGGAGATGGAGCAGAAATTGAAACACTTGGAATTTATCCAAAATGTTATAACGCGCATGAATTCTAATTCTTTCATGCTTAAAGGTTGGGCTATTACAATATTTTCAGCTTTATATGCGCTCGCTGCTAAAGACGCAAATAAAATGTATGTTGCAATAACTTATTTTACTACTCCGATGTTTTGGGTTATAGACGGATTTTATCTCAGCCAAGAGCGGCAATACAGAGATCTTTACAAGCGTGTTGCTGGACTGCAGCCGACGAATATTGACTTATCTATGAATGCGACACCTTTTGACCACGGTCGGAACACATGGTTGCGTTCAATCTTTTCTAAAACTCTATCCCCGTTTTACGGAGGGATTTTTCTCGTTACCCTTTTAATAATGTTTCTTGCGCAATAGTAGGAGGCACAATGGCTAGACGAGTATTTTTTAGTTTTCACTATGAGCGAGACATTTTAAGAGTAGGGCAGATTAGAAATAGCGGAATAACTAAATCTGGTGTTGAATCAGCAGGGTTTATTGATGCTGCGTCATGGGAATCAGTTAAAAGACAAGGTGATGAAGCGATTAAACGTTGGATTAGTTCTCAACTTGATGGTACGTCAGTAACCGTCGTATTGATTGGGGCAGAAACATCTCAACGGGAGTGGGTTAAATATGAAATTTCGGAGAGCTATAAGAGAGGGAATGGGATGGTGGGTATTTATATACACAATGTTAAAGATTTAAATAGTAGAACAGATATGCAGGGAAATAATCCCTTTGATAATTTCACGGTTAGCGGTAAACCATTATCACAGTTTTATCGTTTTTACGACTGGGTTACTGATAATGGCTATGAAAATTTTGCGAAATGGGTAGAAAATGCAGCTCAAGCTGCAAATAAATAGGAGGGAGACATGGCTTATATTACCGAGACAGTACTAAAACAATATGCGCAAAGACAAGCACAAGAAAGTAAAATATATAGATATATTAAAGCTTCTAGCTTCGGAGGAGTCAAATCTGTTTTTCTGTCGCATAGCCATGAAGATAAAACTTTAGTAGAAGGATTAATTCGTTTCTTAGATGATAATGGAATAACCGCTTATGTGGATTGGAAAGATTCTGGCATGCCGACTATTACTACTCGAGAAACCGCAGAAAAAATTAAAGGAAAAATCAACTTAGATGATTTTTTCCTTATTTTAGCTACACCTAATGCTCTTGTGTCGCGTTGGGTCCCTTGGGAGATTGGGATTGCCGATCAGATGAAAAAAGATAAGGTAGGTGTGTTGCCGGTGGCAGATAATTCAGGGCAGTTTAAAGGGAATGAATATCTGCAATTATATACCCCAGTTGTATTGCCAGGATTTAGTTACACTATTCCTCTTTTTGAATACGGCGCTATACAAAAGACAACTTGTAATCTGAATGAATGGTTAAGCGGCAAATAGTGAGGTTTGAAAAATTTATTAATAAATCACATAAATTGATAATAAATGATCTATGCAATTGGGGTTGATATTTCTATAGGATTTACTAAGGACAAATATTATTTTAGATATAAGGGCGTTAACTTTAAATATGTATCGCATTATAAAGACGGCGAGACTGATGATTTAGTTTGTGAAATTCCAAGAGGTAAAAGCCAGCCGGAGATATACGAATTAATGACAGAATTTCTATCGGCATTTGCTTTTGCGAATAGGGCGAAAGTTTTAGTTTATACCGGGATACTTATACAGAATAATATAAAACTCGTAGATTCTAAGAATCGTTTTGTTCATAAGAGGTCTGTTCAGACCTTTGAGAGAATGGATGAATTTTATAAAATTTCTCTTTTGCGAACAGTAGATCAAATTCAATTAGCTCGGTTATACAGAGAAGCATTTAGTTCCAATAATTTGTATTTAAGTATTTTATTTTTTTGGCATTGTTTAGTTTATCCGGATTCAAATGAAGATAGGGCAGTGGAATTTATTAATAATTTTGTGGCTAATCTGCCCAAGGAGCTTAATTATATTAAGGATTCTTTAAACCGTTTTTCCGCAAATAGGGTTTTTTCAGATAATACAAATAGCAAGGTTAGCATCGGCGAATACATTAAGAATTCAATTAGACACAGTATTGCGCATATTGTTAGAACTTCTGGCTATGGAACCGATCTTAAATTAGATTCATGGGGGCAATTGACACATCTGTCCGAT
>CAZNGC010000045.1:0-9302 GCA_964572435.1 uncultured Planctomycetales bacterium
GCACAACAGGGCCTCTTGGGCTTCCGATTTGTCTTTAGACGGATAGTGTACGTCATTGGTAGCAACCAGGGGAATATTTAATTCTTTGGAGATTTTGATCAGCCCTTCGTTTACGGTTTTCTGTTCGGGTATGGAATTGGCTTGTATCTCCAGGTAGAAGTTGCCCTTCCCGAATATCGCCTGGTAAGTCTCGGCGGCTTTTAAGGCATCATTAAAACGTTTCTGCTGGATAAGCCCGGCTACTTCTCCTTTCAGGCAGGCGGACAGGGCGATCAATCCGGCGGCATGCTGTGAGAGTATTTCCTTGTCGATGCGCGGGCGGTAATAAAAGCCTTCCAGGTAGCCTATGGAAACCAGCTTCATCAGGTTTTGGTACCCTGTTTCATCGCGGGCAAGCAGGATCAGATGGTTTGCCGATTCTTCTATACCGCTGCCGCTTTTATCCAGCCTGCTTTTCGGCGCGACATATACCTCGCATCCGATTATCGGCTTTATCCCCGCTTTTTGCGCTTCAAGGTAGAATTCGATCGCCCCGAACATGTTACCGTGGTCGGTTATGGCGAGCGAATCCATTTTATAGTGTTTGGCTATGCTTAATATTTCGGGAATCCGGCAGGCGCCGTCCAGAAGGCTGTACTGGGTATGCAGATGTAGGTGCACAAAATCAGAATGAGACATTTATAAAATTGTCCGGGGATTGTCCCGGTATTTTATTCCCACTCGATGGTTGCTGGAGGTTTGGAGCTGATATCGTAAACTACGCGGTTGATGCCCCTGACTTCATTGATGATGCGGTTGGATATTTTCTCCATTACTTCATAGGGCAGTTTTACCCAGTCGGCTGTCATACCGTCAAAACTGGATACGCAACGCAGGGCCACTACGTTTTCATATGTACGTTCGTCGCCCATTATCCCCACGCTTTTTATGGGAAGCAGTATGGCGAAGGATTGCCAGATTTGTTCGTAAAGCCCGGCTTTTGAAATTTCTTCGGTTACTCTCTTGTCCGCTTCGCGTAAAAGGTCCAGCCGCTCCGTGTTGATTTCTCCGATAATCCTGACGGCCAGGCCCGGGCCGGGGAAAGGCTGGCGGTGTATTATATTCGCGGGCAGGTTAAGCTGCCGGCCGATTTCTCTGGCTTCGTCTTTGAATATTTCGCGTAGCGGTTCGACAAGCTTCAGCTGCATGCGCGCGGGAAGGCCGCCTACGTTATGGTGGCTTTTGATCTTTCTGCTCGGACCTCCGCTGGGAGAAACCGATTCTATGACGTCGGGGTAAAGCGTGCCCTGGCCAAGGTATTTTGCGCCTTTGGTCTTTTTGGCCTCTTCTTCAAATACTTTTACGAATTCATCCCCGATTATCTTGCGTTTTTCTTCCGGGTCGGTAATTCCTTTCAGCCGTTCCAGGAACCTCTTGCTCCTGTCAACGTAGCTAAGATTCAAATGATACATATCCTTGAAAACGCTTTTTACCTGTTCCGGCTCTCCTTTTCTTAACAGGCCGTTGTCGATAAAGATGCAGCGCAGGTTCTTGCCTATGGCTTTATGGATGAGCAAGGCGGCTACCGATGAATCGACCCCGCCGCTTAAACCAAGCACCACCTTGTCTTTTCCGACTGTTTTCTTGGTATTCTCGATGGTTTCCTTGATAAAAGACTGCATGGTCCATCTTCCCAGTGACCCGCAGATCTTGAACAGGAAATTACAGAGTATTTGGTTTCCTTTTTCAGTATGCGTAACTTCCGGATGAAACTGTACGGCGAAGATTTTCTTTTTGGAATTGGATATTGCCGCAATCGGAGTATTGGCGGTATGCGCGCTGGTGTGAAAACCCGCGGGGATCTTGGTTACGTAGTCTCCGTGGCTTGCCCAGCAGGTGAAATTTCCCGGCATATGGCTGAAGAGGTCGCGGTTGTCGTCGATAAATAACTCTACCTTACCGAATTCTCGTTCCCGGGTATGCTTCACTTTTCCCCCGAGCATCTCGCAGATTACCTGCATGCCGTAGCATATACCCAATACGGGGATGCCCAGCTTGAAGATGCCCTTGTCCGGGTAAGGAGATTTTTTGTCTACTACCGAGGCGGGCCCTCCGGAAAGGATCAGCCCCTTCGGGTTCATTGCCGCGATTTCCTTGGCAGGCGTATTATAGGGGATAATCTTAGAGAAGACTTTGTTTTCTCTTACCCTGCGGGCGATCAGCTGGGTATATTGCGAACCGAAATCCAGTATTAAAACTATCTGTCTTCCCATTTTTTCTCCCGTTCTTACTTGCCCATTCCTACTCTTTGTCCGACCTGGAAGATTTTCCCTTCTGTCTGGATCGAAGGGGCGATGATTATTTCCACGTCGTGCATTTCCTTGATAGTGGATGCGCCCAGCGAGCCCATGGATGTTTTCAGCGCGCCAAGGAGGTTTTGTGAACCGTCATCTACCTTGGCCGGGCCTACGAGGATGTCTTTCAATGCACCTGTCGTGCCTACCTGAATGCGGGTCCCCCGGGGCAGGTTTACGTGCGAAGTGGCCATTCCCCAGTGGTATCCTCTTCCCGGGGCTTCTTTTGCCCTGGCAAAGCTTGAACCGATCATTACGGCGTCTGCCCCGCAGGCAAAGGCTTTGCAGATATCTCCGCCACGGTTCATCCCGCCGTCGGTAATAATGGATATGTACCTGCCTGTGCGTTTGTAATAGAAATCCCTGGCCCCGGCCGCGTCAACCGTAGCGGTTACCTGGGGCACCCCGATTCCTAAAACCCCGCGGGTAGTGCATGCCGCGCCAGGGCCGACACCGATAAGCAGCCCGCTGGCGCCTGTTTCCATAAGTTCCAACGTCGTCTCGTAGGTTACGCAGTTGCCGAGAATTACCGGGATCTTTATGGATTTGCAGAATTTTACCAGGTCCAGTGTTTTGTATTCGGTGGAAATGTGTTTGATCGTTGTAACTGTTGACTGGACCACAAAAATATCCGCTCCGGCGGAAATCGCCAGTTTTGAGAATTTCTCCGCGTTAGCCGGTATACAGCTGACCGCGGCTATGGCCTTGGCCTTCTTGATTTCCGCCACCCTCTTGCTTACCAGTTTTTCTTTTATCGGGGTGGTGTATACCGTTTGGATAAGTTCGGTTGCTTTTTGCGGGGTGGCCTTGGCGATGTCCTCCAGTACCTCATCAGGGTCCTCATAACGTGTCTGGATACCGTCCAGGTTCAGGACTGCCAACCCGCCAAGCCGTGACATCTCGATGGCAAATTTTACATCTACCACACCGTCCATGGCCGCCGCAAGGATAGGTACCTTGAATTTTTTCCCAGCGAACTCAAAACCGGTATCAACCTGGTTAGGGTTTACGGTTTGGGCTCCCGGTACTAAAGCTATCTCATCAAACCCATAGCATCTTCTTGCGCGCCTGCCTATACCTATCCACTCAGCCATTTTAGAATCTCCTTAGATTAACTTATTGTTATGTAACAAGTTACGGTAATTTTGGCCTTAAATGGGAATTTTCCAGAAAGGATATAAAATTTTACCCCAGAGAGACTGGTTTGTCAATACATATTTTACAGTTAATAAAGGAGCCAGCGCTGTACACCTGTAAAGAATATGCGCTGGCTCCGGAGTATACCTTAGCGTATACTGTCGACTATTACGATAGCCTCTTTAATGCTTGTTTCCGTAGGCGTAACCGTGTCTTCCTGCAGTTTACAGATACGCATCAAACAGCTCATCAATTCTTCCTGACGCGCCGATAGCTGGTGTTTATAGTAACAAGCCGATACCAGGTCCTTAATCCTTTCTCCGCTGGGAGTTATGCCGGTATCTACCATCCGCGATATCTCGCCGATTTCCTTATCGATGTCCACTGGCGAGGAAACCGCGGGCAGAGAAAAGGTCAACCCTTTAAAGTTGCCCAGGGGTTGTATCGCCATAGGCAGCGCGCGGAAATCGATACCGCCTTTGCCTGCGTTGTCATTTCTGTTTCCCTGCTCTTCATCAACCGGAGAACTGCTTGCCTTGGCCGGATTAAACGTTTCCAGGTCGCTGATGTCAATTAAAATACCTTTTCTGGCAGCGGCCTTTGATATAGAACGCGCTTTCGATAAAGCGTCCGCGCGTAATTTGGACGTCTTCAGCAGCTGCGCCATTTCCATTATCTCCGTAATAATCATTTTGATAGTAGTATCGGCATAAGCCGTATCCGAAGAATCGATTATTTGCCTGGCTATTCTTTCCAGGATACCGGACCTGTCGTTTTCCCTTACAAGATATATAGCCCAAATGACTTCCTTTAAGTTTGGTTCATAGCCCTGCTTCAAATAATCGAGCAACATATTGAGCTTGGCTTTGCTTATTTCCCCGTTCTTGACCAGATCGTTATCGTATTCGGAGAAACTCGAATCGATTTCTTCCTGGGCTTTTTCATTCGCGGATATATTTGCCGATACCGGCGATGAAGTTGTTGACGAACCGACCGCCGTTTCAAAAAGCCTTTGCGCACGGTTAAAGATGCCGAAAGCGGTTATCAACCCATCGGTACTGGATATGTCCGGTAGAGTTAATATTGTTACATCTCGGTAAAATCGTTTCTTGTATGTTTCGCCGCGGGGGCTTATCGCGTCGGCTGGAACGTCTCCGCTTAACGATCTGAATTCCGCTTTCAGGAATTCGCGGCGTTCTTCGTCTGGATAAACCCCGTTGAGGTATTCATTGGCGAGGCCGAAGGTGTTAATCTTGTTTTCCGAGGCGATAACCTTGGCATAAGGTTTTACAAAATCCACCAACACGTTAAATGTTGCGTCTCTGCCGTCCAGGCGATGCTGGAAATTGGCATGCTGGTCGCGCGTGCCAATGCCGTAGTCAATACTCATCAGCATTTCTCCGAGCATGTCCGCGTTAGGCTCGGCAGTGTAAAAGACAGGGGAAAATATCTTTTTCCTATCTTGAGCAATCAGCATAAGGATAGCTATTTTTTTCGCCGCCTCTTCCATGCGGGAATCAAGCAGGCCCGCATTTTCCAATCCGCTTATTGATTCGTATAATTTATATATTTTCCTGTCATTTTCTTCGATAAGTTGCTGGACAGCCGTTCTTTCTTTATCGGTTTTAGCCAGCGCGAGCTTCAATTCAGCCGCTAATTCCGCGTTATTCGTTTTAAGCGATTTAACCTTTTCCAATACGTCATAAATAATTTTCTTTACCGAGGAAGAGCGGGCAGCGCTGTTATCGGCCCGGCTTAGCGTCTTTTCCGCTTGCTCTATCTTTTTCCCTGCCTCCCGCATTAAATCTTGTTTAGCGGCAGCCTCGAGGTTGGCTTCCTCTCCGGGAATAGCCAGGTTTATTTCCCGATCAAAGATATAATCGCCGTTTTTAACCCTGTTCTCCGCCTCGGCATATCTGGTTTTGATCGCTTCGTCTGATTTATCTAAATTAGTCAAGACATTTACCAATACCCCTTTGGCTAATTCTACCATCGGCTGATTCTGCGGGTCCCTTAGCCACCAGAAATTTGGCTTATTCTCTAAGACGGATTTATTCATCAATGAGGCCCCCACGGCTGGGATAGCCAGAGACAGCCCATTTTCGACAGCCGCATCCGCGAGGCTCAATAACCCGTAACGCACAGTGAATTCCTGGAACCAGAGGGCAAATTTGGCGTTAGCCAACGGAGATACTTCTTCTTTCAGGTAACGTATTGTCGGTATGTCTTGAGGTATGGATATCGGCTCCAGCCCTTTTTGATCAATTATAACCACTAACGGGGCCTTCCCGGTCTGTCTTTTTATCTGTTCGATCTTTCTGGAAGTTTCTTCCTGGCCCGCGCTTACCACAACCCAGATACCTTGGCCGTCTTTTCCGTTACTTTCAGGGAACAGCTGTTCCTTTTGCTGGGCCTCGGAAGTGGCATTTGAACTGCGTACAGATACGAGCATTACGCTGGGAGAAAGACGGCGGGCCAAGATGGCCGCGCGCAGGGCGCTGTTTTTATCCGGGTTGTTCCCCTCTATTCCCCAATAATTGGCCGCTTGTTTTTGCAATCCTTCGGTTATTTGAACGATGTCAAGCCCTTGAAAGGATTGAGTAACAGAACCGGATTCACAGTTCTCGGTAAACCTGCCTCCGGTGTATTCGGAGAAGTCGAAAACGGCGATATTGGCTATATTCAGTTCTTTCATCCCTAATGCAAAAGCATAAAGGCGGCTGGCATCCGGATTAAGCGAAGTGGTAAAAACCGTCCTTTCCAGCACCTTGGCGATGACTGATCGTTCTTTTATATTGAAAACGCGGTTAAAGTCTTCAACCGGGATTCCTTTGAATAAGGCGCTTTTAGCCTTTCCTTTATTGAACTCTCTCAAGAACTTTATGAATTTTACGGGCAGCGCATTGGCATCATCCGCGCTCATCCTCTCGGCTATTCCCATACGCCTGACGAATTCACTTAAAATCTCCTGGTATATGGTTAGCGGCTCATCGGTGCTTCCGGATTTCGAGCTCACGTCTACAACTATTTCATATATGGAGTATCCCGAATTCAGAAGGTCCTGGAAGAGCCCTTTTATGCTGACTCCCAATCTATCCAATACTATAACCTTCGCTTCTTCATCTTCACCCCAGTATTCTGCCTGGACGCTGTTGGATTTTCCCTGTCCCCCGATGCCGATATGCAACATGACCCTGGCGCCCTTTTCCCTGGCATCTGAGGTCCATTCGGCTATCCCCCGGCGGTTATCCATTCTTAAAGCCCCGCTAGGGTCTTTATATCCGAATCTTGAGTTAAGCTGGCCGGTAGGTTCAGGATACTGTTTCTTTTCTCCCTCCAGCTCGAAATTTGAAGCCAGGCGGACTGATTCGCTATTGAAGATTTCATGCCTGGTTTCTTCGAAGCCGGAAAAGGCAACCGCAGCGTCACTATAATTTACCGGCGAACTGGAATTGTTTCCGCTGACCAGATTGTTCAATGTATTCTGGACATCGCCAAAGTCCTTGAGGAATGAGTTGGTCGCGTTTTTAAGCAGCACAGCTCCTATGCCGGGCAAGTTGGCGTTTGCCATCTCTCCTAATACGGCTTTGCTCGATGCATAATTGGTTTCGATGGTCTTGGCGACTGTTCCATCCGAATTCATTGCGACACCCGAGGCGATCATGGACTTTATCGTTCCATAAGGAAGCGTATTGACCACAAAAGGACCCTGCAGGGGGTAAACATATACGCCGGAAGGATACTTCAGGGATACTTCTTCCGTGATGATATTTTTCTTGAGCATATCCGCGCCTTTTGAGCCGGTGGAGGCCAGAAGGAAATCCTGCGGGCTTATTTTAAGCCCTAAAGAAACGGCCTGCGTGTTCAGGTCTTTCCATTGCGTATTCTGCTGGCTGAAGTAATATTTGAATACTTCATTATACGCCGCTGTAGCAATAGCGTTCGCCGTTTCTCCGTGCGCGTTTTCCGGCATCAGCTTGTTTTCTTCCAGGTAAACGTCCCAGCGCGAGATGAAAAAGCTGGCCACGGAATATATCCGGCTGAAGCGTCCTTTATCCAGCTTTCCCTCTTTTGCATTATCCATGGCGCGCTGTAACCCGCGGATATAGGCGTTGACTACCTTTCTGTATTGTTCCGGCGTAAATATAAGCGTTACATTGACATTACGGCCGCGGGAGATTACCTCTTCGATGATCCTGTAACCTGTTTCCGTATCGTTGCCGTTTTCATCCGAGGTAAGAGCGACTTTGACCATCATGTGTTCAGGGTCGATATTTGTCCATTGCATGGCTTCTCTTATGGCGCCATCGACATCGGAATTGTTTACGTTCGGATCAAGCTCGACGCTGAATTTGGCGTTTTCCACCCCGGATTTCTTGAATATCTCCAGGACGGTTGTGGCTAATTCGCTGACTAACTGGCGATAGATATCTTCTCTGCTCATGCCTTTTAAGGCCAGTTGTTTAGCTTTGTCGATTACCCGGGGGTCGCTAAGATAAGCCTTGATCAGGGAGGGATTGGTTGTGACCCCGGTTATGCCGTGGGCACGCACCAGGTTTTCGAATTCCCCGGAAAGCAGCATTTCGAAAGTCAGACCGTCAAGCCAGATCCTCTGGTTGATGTCGGCGTAAACACGCAAAGAACTAACCGGCTGGATAGAGATTGGGCTGGAATTGGAAATCGGCTCAAGTTCAATCTGGAAGTTTTGAATACTAAATTGGCCAACACTTAGATCGGATGCAGAAAAATATATAGCTTTGTTTGTGGAATCGTAAAGCACTTTTACTACCGTATTTCCTGTTTTATATTCCCACTCGTTTGCGTTAGAACGGAATATGTCAGGGCCGTTCACCCAGAGCGAGCTTTTCTCGTACCTCACTTCAAAACGCAGTCGTTTTTCAGCCTTTTCACCTAATATTTCATAAACCGCTATACGCGCGTTGCTATCTGTAAAAGTTTCCGGAATAGGGTTTAGGTATAATTGGGCGGGGTCATCCATAAAAGCCCCTCGGGCTTTTCTATTGGTTGTTATCTTGCCTAATACGGAAGAGTTTTCCAGGTTGATTCTCAAAGATGAATCCTGGAAACTTACCGGGCTTGAGCTGATGCCGGGGGCAACGGAAATAGGATTTCCCGCGCTTGCGAATCCGGAAAAAGGAACCAGGCCATTATTGGCAGCCGCGGCCAGGAACACCGGGCTGGAACCGGTAAAGCCAGCGATTAACGGGCTGCTTCCCCTGTTTTGCGGGAGGATATTCATATTGCCGCCCAGTTCGATCCCCCCGCTGAAGTAATTTCTTACGGATGGACCGGTTGCCGAGTTTATATTCGCCTGGATATTGTATTCGCCGTTTTTGAAGGAATCCTGATATTGTTTAAGGTAAGTATCTTTTGACCACTTGTCTTTGGAAACAAGGCCATCAAGGCTGGATTTATTGATATAGGAAGCGTACAGGCCGCCTTTTCCATGGAACCTGGTTTTAAACCAGCGAGCCAGGATGAGGGAATAATAAACCTGCCTTAATGCGGCGTATGGCCTGTCGTTGTTTACTTTTCTGGTTAATTCCGGCAGGATGAGTTCACGGATAAGCTGTGAAGAATATTCGTTAAGTTCCCTGGCGCGGCTGTCCGTAAAATTATACGTTACGGAACCCTTCAGGTGGTCTTGTTCGAGCATCACGCTTAGGGTAGCTTTGTAAATGTAGGCGCTTCCTCCTGCTGATTCACGGATGATGATTTCCCCGGGGACTATCCATGGACGGGTTAAGGTTGGGATGCTTACATTCTGGGTACCGTAGATTTGCGCCGCCTTCTGATAAAGTTTATCCCAGT
>CAZNGC010000046.1:0-8837 GCA_964572435.1 uncultured Planctomycetales bacterium
CTCGGCTGTAATGTGCGCTTCCACCGGGAATACTTCGGCTTCGGCCGCGGCTTACTCGGCGCGCGCCGGGATCAAATGCATCGTATTGATCCCCAGCGGGGCAATAGCCCTGGGAAAACTTAGCCAGGCCCTGATACATGGGGCGCAGGTACTGGCGATCAAAGGGAATTTCGACGCCGCTTTAGACCTGGCCAAGGAAATTACCCGGCGCTACCCGGTAAAACTGGTGAATTCCCTGAATCCTTATCGTATAGAAGGACAAAAAACCGCGAGTTTCGAAATATGCGACTATCTGGGGGAAGCCCCGGATTTCCAGATCATGCCGGTCGGCAACGCGGGTAATATAACGGCTTACTGGAAAGGATATAAGGAGTATAGGTCTGCCGGATTAAGTAAGAAGCTTCCGGTCATGCTCGGTTTCCAGGCGCGGGGATCCGCCCCTATTGTCAGGAACAGGCCGATAAAGAACCCGGAGACTATCGCCACAGCCATACGCATAGGTAACCCGGCGAGCTGGAAAACAGCGGTAGAGGCGCGTGACGAATCCAGGGGCCTGATCGACATGGTTTCAGATGCGGAAATCTTGAAGGCTTACAGATTATTGGCGGCCAAAGAGGGGGTCTTTGCGGAACCGGCTTCCGCAGCTTCTGTCGCCGGCCTGTTGAAATTGACGAAAAACGGATATTTCAGGGGCAAAAAAGGAACGGCCGTTTGCATATTGACCGGGCACGGTTTAAAGGATCCTGAAAGGGCGATAAAAACCGTCAAGGCCCCCAAGGTTATAAGTTCCGATTTGAAATCTATAATCAAAGAAATTGGCTACCGATAAACGCATTCTGATTACCGCCGGTTCCACCTGGGTTGCCCTGGATAAAGTCAGGGTAATCAGCAATACCGCTTCCGGCAATACGGGTTTGATACTCGCGGATAAACTCAAGAAAGCCGGATTCAGGGTTACCCTGCTGCTTGGGCCGGGGGAAAACGCGGGGTCAAGGGTAGAAGGCGTAAAAATAATAAGGTTCAGATATTTTTCCGAACTCAAGCGTATTTTATCCTTTGAGTTGAGAAAAAACAGGTATTCGGCGCTTATCCATTCCGCCGCGGTAGCTGATTATAAACCGGAAAGAATAATCAGCCGGAAGACCTGCTCGGGCCTGCAGAATTGGGACATTCGCCTGGTACCTACTGAAAAACTGATAGATAGCTTCAGGAAATATTCTGATAACCTGATCGTGGTTGGATTCAAATTCGAACCTGATGCCTCAAGAAAACAACTGATCAATGAAGGAAGGAAGCTTTTGGAAAGGGCTCGCCTGAATATGGTAGTGGCGAATTCCTTGAAGAAGAATAATTACCTTGCGTACATAATCGAAGAGGAAAGCGAATACGGCCCTTTTCCGGCAAAATCCGGAATGGCTGCCTGTTTGACGGATAAATTGAAATCCAAACTTGGATAAACGGGATGCGGGAATGGCGAAATTCATTGTTTTAGTCGGTGATGGGATGGCTGATTACCCAATTGAAGAATTAGGGATGCGCACTCCGCTGGAAGTCGCGCGAACTCCAAACATGGATTTTCTGGCCGGAAACGGGAGGCTCGGTATGGCAAAAACCATCCCGGACAGGATGACCCCGGCATCCGACGTAGCCAATCTTTCTATATTGGGGTATGACCCGAAAAAATACTATTGCGGGCGCGCTCCGCTGGAAGCGGCTAACCTTGACATCGAACTCGAAGATGACGATGTGGCTTTCCGCTGTAACCTGGTTACCGCGGAAAACGATACCCTGCTTGATTACAGCGCGGGGCATATTAAGTCCAGGGAAGCCGAAAAACTGATCAAGTTCATCGACCAGAAACTCGGCACCCAGAAAATGCGCTTCTACCCGGGCGTAAGCTACCGGCACTTGCTCCTGGTCAAGCGTGGTTCCGAATTAATGCTCGAGAACCTTAAATGCCGCCCTCCGCACGATATCACCGGGCAGAAGATAACCAAAAACCTGCCAAAAGGGGAAAACGCTGATGTAATCGTAAAGCTGATGCTGGACTCGCGGGATATCCTGCCAGAACATGAAATTAACCAGGTACGCCTGGATTTAAAAGAAAACCCGGCCAATATGATCTGGCTCTGGGGCCAGGGCAAGAAACCCGATATGCCGAGATTCGCCGATAAATTCGGACTTTCCGGAAGCGTAATATCGGCCGTTGATCTGATCAAGGGGTTAGGCAGGATACTGGGGTTAAACGTAATCAACGTCCCCGGGGCTACTGGTTATTATGACACCAATTACGAAGGTAAAGCCAAGGCGGGAGTAAAATCCCTGGAAAAAAACGATTTTGTTTTTGTGCACGTCGAGGCCCCGGATGAAGCGGGCCACAACGGTGACCTTCGCGAGAAGCTGACGGCGATCGAACGTTTCGACCAGTTTATCGTCGGAGCGTTCCTTAAATATTGCCGCAAAAACGCGGACGCCCGCCTTCTAGTCTTGCCGGATCATGCAACCCCGGTTTCGTTGAAAACTCATGTGCATGGGGCAATCCCTTTTGCCATTTTTGGAAAAGATATCCCCAGGAGCGGGGCCTCGGGCTATAGCGAGAGGGAAGCGGAGAAATCGGATCTGTTTTTTAAGAACGGCTACCAGCTTATGGAATATCTTATATTCCTGCATTCAGGAAACGCCTATTAAGAACAAGGAGAAGGGTAAATGTATAAAGGGTTAGTGGTCCAAAAATACGGCGGCTCATCCGTTGCCAACGTAGAACGTATACGCAGAGTAGCGGAAAGGGTGGTGAATTACCGCAAGAAAGGGTACGGCATGGTAGTCGTGGTTTCCGCTTTGGGAGACACTACCGATGAATTAATCAAGCTAGCCGATCAAATTAATGCCTCGCCTTCGGAAAGGGAAATGGATATGCTGCTTTCTACCGGAGAGCAGATTTCAGTGGCGCTTCTGGCAATGGCTATCCATAAACTGGGCGCCCAGGCTATTTCTTTTACCGGAGCGCAGGTGGGGATCATTACCGACACAAGCCATACCCGGGCAAGGATAATCAAGATAAACGCGGATAAAATCAAAGATGAGCTGAAAAAAGGCAAGATAGTCATCGTCGCCGGATTCCAGGGGGTAACGCTTAACCATGATATCACTACCCTGGGCCGCGGTGGTTCGGACCTGACCGCGGTGGCTTTGGCAAAAGAACTTTCGGCTGACTCCTGTGAAATTTATACCGACGTGGAAGGTATATATACCACAGACCCGCGGATAGAGCCTGAAGCGGTAAAGATCAAGGAGATAACCTACGACGAGATGCTGGAAATGGCTTCATTGGGGGCCCAGGTAATGCAGGCGCGTTCCATAGAAGTCGCCAAAAAATTCAATGTCCCCCTTCATGTGCGTTCGTCGTTTTCAACCAGGCCCGGCACAATGATTATCAAGGAGGTTAGAATGATGGAAGACGTAGTAGTAAGCGGGGTAACCCTGAACAAGAACGAAGCCAAAATCACCCTTTGCGGGGTTCCAGATAAGCCGGGTATCGCGGTCAAGCTGTTTAAGGAATTGGCTGTGGCCGGAGTAAGCGTGGACATGATCGTGCAAAATGTCAGTCATACCCGCCTGACCGATATTTCCTTTACTATTGCCAAGACCGACAGCGCCAAAGCCGTAAAGATTACAAAAACAGTCGCCAGGGACATCGGGGCCAACGATGTGCTTCTCGACGATAACATCGCCCGGGTTTCTATCGTGGGGGTGGGGATGAAATCGCACCACGGCGTAGCGGCAAAAATGTTCGGCATACTGGCCGATAACAAGATAAACATCGAAATGATCTCGACTTCGGATATAAGCATATCCTGTATAATCCAGAAGAAATTCGCGGAAACCGCGGTGAGAAAACTTCACGAAGAATTCGGGTTAAATAAAAGAGGTTAATCATGAGGAACGTACAATTATACGATACCACCTTACGCGATGGTTCGCAGGCGGAAGGGATATCCTATTCTGTTACCGACAAGCTGCGCATCGCGGAAGAACTGGATAGGACAGGCATCCATTTTATAGAAGGCGGCTGGCCGGGGTCTAACCCTAAAGACAAAGAATTTTTCCTGAAGGTAAAAGGAAGCCGCCTTAAGAATTCACGGATAGCGGCCTTCAGCATGACCCGCAGGCCGGGCATTTCCGCCTGTGATGACGCTAATATCAAAGCTTTGCTGAAATCCGGGGCGCATGTGGTTACTATCGTGGGGAAAACGTGGGATTTTCACGTAACTGAAGTCCTAAAGACTTCCCTGGATGAAAATCTTTCGATGATCCGGGATACGCTAAGCTTCCTAAAAAAAGAGGGATTCCTGGTTTTCTACGACGCCGAGCATTTTTTCAATGCCTGGCAGGCAAACAGGGATTACGCCCTGAAAACATTGGACGCCGCCATGGATGGGGGGGCTAAAACAATCTGCCTCTGTGACACAAACGGCGGATCGCTGCCCAGCCAGGTGTACGGTATAACCGCGGAAGTAAAACATAAAATCGCGCCCGGCGGGATTGCCCTGGGGATACATTGCCATAATGATTCCGGAGTGGCGGTTGCCAATTCACTGGCGGCTGTTGAGGCGGGTGCAGATATGGTGCAGGGTACGATAAACGGCTATGGTGAACGCTGCGGTAACGCCGACCTGATCCAGGTTATCGCCAACCTGAAAACAAAAATGAAGATCGACTGCGTCTCGGACACAAACCTGAAACAGCTCACGCACCTTTCGCATTTTATCAGCGAGATAAGCAACATGCGCGTAAAAAGCGAGCAGCCGTTTGTGGGGGATTCGGCTTTTGCCCATAAAGGCGGCATGCATATTAACGCGATAATGAAAAACCCGCTGACCTACGAGCACCTTGATCCGGCCTTGGTGGGAAACCGCCGCAGGATCCTGGTCTCCGAACTTGGCGGAAAAACAGGCATATTGCTGAGGGCAAAGGACCTGAATTATGATTTAAGCAAAGAAGATCCTCAGACAAAGAAAATACTGGAACTTGTGCAATCCCTGGAACATAAGGGATTTCAATTCGAGGCTGCCGAGGCCTCATTCCAGATACTGATGAAACGAGCCCTTAAGAAATACAAAAAGTTTTTCGACCTGGAAGGTTTCAAGGTAGTCATAGAGAAGCGCTCCAGGGACAAGATTACTTCGGAAGCAGTAATCAAGCTGAAGGTAAACGGAGTCAAGGAACATACGGCTGCGGAAGGAGACGGCCCCGTCAACGCCCTGGATAACGCCCTGCGCAAGGCCCTGAAGGATTTTTATCCTACCCTGGCCAGGATGCGGCTTTCGGATTTCAAGGTACGCGTGCTGGACGAAAAAACCGGCACCGCGGCGAAAGTCCGCGTACTCATACAATCCCAGGACGACAAAGACGTATGGAACACGATTGGCGTGCATGAAAATATCATCGAAGCCAGCTGGCAGGCCCTGGTAGACAGCGTGGAATACAAACTTCTGAAGGACGCGCGGAAATGACCCAGGAGCTGTCAAAACAATACAATCCCAAGGAAACCGAGGAAAAATGGTACGAATTCTGGGAAAAGAGCGGTTTTTTCTCTGCAAAGGTATCCCGCGATAAACAACCGTATTGCATAGTTATTCCCCCGCCAAACGTAACCGGGATTCTGCATATGGGCCATGCCTTAAACAACACTATCCAGGATATCCTTATTCGCTATAACCGTTTAAAAGGCAAAGAGTCTCTTTGGATGCCCGGGACCGACCACGCGGGCATCGCCACCCAGAACGTGGTGGAAAGATCCCTGGCTAAAGATGGGATCAGGCGCCAGGACCTGGGAAGCGATAAATTTATCGCCAAGGTGTGGGAATGGAAAGAGCGCAACGGATCTACGATTATCACTCAATTGAAGAAAATGGGCGCTTCATGCGATTGGAGCCGCACCCGTTTCACCATGGACCAGGCTTATTCAGACAGCGTAGTCGAAGCGTTTATCCGCCTGTTCAAAAAAAAACTTATTTATCAGGGCAGTTATATTATCAACTGGTGCCCGCGCTGCCAGACGGCATTAAGCGACGAAGAAGCCAGCCATGAAGAATTAAGCGGGAGCCTGTATTACCTGAAATACCCGTTTAAGGATAACCCCGGAAACTTTATAACCGTAGCGACCACAAGGCCCGAGACTATGCTTGGGGATACGGCGGTAGCCGTAAACCCCAAAGATCCGCGTTACAGGGATCTTATCGGAAAGACCCTGCTCCTGCCCTTGTCCGGCCGCCCGATAAAAATCATCGCGGATAACCTTGTAGATACGCAGTTCGGCACGGGAGCGGTGAAAGTCACTCCCGCGCACGACCCCAATGATTACCGCATGGGGAAAAAACATAACCTGGAATTCATCAATGTGATGACTCCGGACGGCAGGATGAACAGCCTGGCAGGGAAATTTTCCGGGCTCGACCGTTTCAAGGCGAGGGAAGCGCTGATACAGGAGCTTAAGTCCGCTGGCCTGCTGGAAAAAATACAGGAGCACAAGCTTTCCGTCGGACATTGCTACCGCTGTCATACGATCGTAGAACCGTATCTTTCCAAACAGTGGTTCGTGAAAATGCGCCCGCTGGCTGCTCCGGCAATAAAGGCGGTAAAGAACGGGAAAATAAGATTTTACCCGCCCCGCTGGACAAAAGTTTATCTTAACTGGATGGAGAATATCCAGGATTGGTGCATTTCGCGTCAAATCTGGTGGGGGCACCGCATACCTGTTTATTATTGCGCCGATTGCCGGTCTAAAGATCCGTCAAAAGGGGTTATCGTATCCAAGACAAGACCCGAAAAATGCCCTAAGTGCGGCTCAGCCAGCATAACCCAGGAGACTGACGTGCTGGATACCTGGTTTTCAAGCTGGCTGTGGCCGTTTTCCACCTTTTATTGGCCGAAAGAAAACGCCGACCTGAAATATTTTTATCCGACATCTACCCTGGCCACCGCCCCGGAAATAATCTTTTTCTGGGTAGCCCGGATGATCATGGCCGGATTGGAATTCAAGAAACAGATCCCGTTCCGGGATGTTTACCTGCACGGAACAGTACGGGACGCCGAAGGCAAGAAAATGTCGAAATCTCTGGGAAACGTTATCGACCCGCTTGAGATCATCGAAAAGTACGGAGCCGACGCCCTGCGTTTCAGCCTTATTTCGATAACCGCCCAAGGGCAGGATGTTTACCTCTCCAAGGACAGGTTTGAGCAGGGAAGGAATTTTGCCAATAAGATCTGGAATGCCTCGCGTTTCATCCTGATGAACCTTAAGCCGGAAAACCCGGCCTTCGATTTATGCGCGTTCTTTAAGGACAACGACCCGGACCTGGTATCCCGCTGGATAATCAGCCGCCTGTATTCCACGATAAAGAAAACCGAGGAAGACCTGAACGCTTACAGGTTCAATGAAGCAGCCAATAACCTGTATTCGTTTTTCTGGCACGAATTCTGCGATTGGTATCTGGAATTAATCAAACCCCGCCTGGCGGAACAACAGACCCAGCTTATCATGTATAAGGTCCTGGAAAAATACCTCAGGGCCCTGCACCCCTTTATGCCGTTCATAACGGAAGAAATATGGCAGAAACTTCCCGGCGCAGAAGGCTCGATCATGCAGCAGCCCTGGCCGCACATACAGGAGAAAATGATCAACCCTTCTTATGAAAACCGCATGCGGGATGTTTTCGAACTGATCAATACTATACGCAATATGCGCTCGGAAATGGATATAGGCTTAAGCTCGGCAATCAGGATAAAAATAAGTTCCCCGGATGGCTCAATCAGGGAAGGTATTTCAGCGATGTCCGGCCACATCAAGAACCTCGCCAGGATATCCGAACTGGAACTAAATGAAGAATACGTCCAGCGGAAAAATGAATTTACCTGTGTGCTCAAGGGGATGCACATAGTATTGCCTCTGGAAGGGGTGGTAAACGCCGACGAACAAATCCGTAAAAATCAGGCAAAAATAGACAGATTAAAGGCAGAGATCGCCAAGAAAGAAACCATGTTGGATAACAAGAATTTTACGACCCTTGCCCCGAAAGAGATTGTCGAGACGGAAAAGAAAAAACTGTCTGACATGCGCGAACAGGCGATCAAACTGGAGGCGATCAGGAATGGCTTGCGATAAATATTTCCTTTCGGAAAATAAGCCTGAAATCGACCGGAAAAAGCTAGAATCCATAATCAAACAGGCATTGATCGAAGATATAGGCCGTGGCGATATCACCACACAGCTGACCATCCCGGAAGACAGGAAGATCATGGCGAAAATCGTCGCTAAAGAAAATTTCCTGCTTTGCGGCATAAGCGTCGCGGAAACGGTCTTTAAATCCGTAGACCCATCGGTAAGATTCTCTGCGAAAATAAAAGAAGGCAGCCCGGTTAAATCAGGCAAAACAATAGCGGCTATCTCCGGTAAAGCCAGAAGCATACTTACCGCCGAAAGGGTAGCCTTAAACCTCCTTTCGATTCTTTCAGGGATCGCCACAAAGACGCGTGAATTCGTGGATAAGATCAAGCCATACAGGACAAAAATAACCGACACCCGCAAGACCATGCCCGGCCTGCGCGAACTACAGAAATACGCCGTAAGGATCGGGGGAGGGCACAACCACAGGGTGAGGCTGGATGAAATGATCCTGATCAAAGACAACCACTTGAAGGTTACTAATGGCTACGATAAACTGCCGAGCGTACCGAAAGGTTACAAGATCGAAGTCGAAGTCCAAAATCTTAAGGAGTTCAGGCACGCCCTCCATTTCAAGCCGGACGTGATCATGCTCGATAACATGAAGATCAGG
>CAZNGC010000046.1:8847-9271 GCA_964572435.1 uncultured Planctomycetales bacterium
GCGGTAAAAATCAGGAACAACACCGAATTCAAAAGCCACCACGCGCCCAGCAAGCTCGAAGCAAGCGGCGGGGTGCGCATTGAGAATATAAAAGGCTACGCCGCTACCGGCGTGGATATAATCTCGGTAGGAGAACTCACCGATTCCGTAAAATCAGTGGATATCAGCCTGGATGTCGTCTAAATTCGAACTCGTTTCAAATTTCAAACCTTGCGGAGACCAGCCAAGAGCGATAAGGGAGCTCGGCCGATCCTTGCTCGCCGGTAACCGTTATGCCACGCTCCTGGGGGTCACCGGCAGCGGAAAGACTTTTACCCAGGCCAATGTAATCGCCAACCTAAACACACCCGCAATCTTAATTTCGCATAACAAGACTTAAGACTCACAGTAGATATCCGAATTCAAAGAGATCTACCCGCATACC
>CAZNGC010000047.1:0-9188 GCA_964572435.1 uncultured Planctomycetales bacterium
CTGGTCTTTCAAACCCGGGAACTCTTCAATTATCCTGGAGTATACCGAATTCTCGATACCGTAAAAAGACTGCCTGTAATCATCCTCCTTGCCGTAAAGCGTCCGCAGGTAAACGTCATCATCGAGCTGTTTGTATTTTGACCAGGCTATCTCGAGCTTGTTCACGGTAAAACCAATAAACACATTATGATATTCGATTGTTTTTTCATCAAGGAAAAGGCTTAAACCGCCCCCGCTGTCCTGAACACCCTCCAAAACGGTAGTTTCCAGCGCGGCCCTCAAGCTGAAATCCTGGATCGCCCTGCGGATCTTCCTGGACAAAGACACTTTATCCGACAATAAACGTTCTATCTTGCTCTCCACCTCAAGCCTGATTAAAGCAATCTCTTCCTTGCCCGCCGGCTTGCCCTTCCCGTCACCGGATACCGAACGGACAACAAATTCAACCAGCCCCTTAATAAACTGCGCGTCAACCTCATCCAGATCAAGCTGGCTGCCTGCGCTTTTGAGAAGCTCGTTCTCGCATAAAGAAAACACCTTAGACACTTTTTCCCTGGTTGTGGCTTTGGGATTAAGATAAAGCCACTGGGCATAGGCTGCTCTAAAAGAACCCATCCAGGGAGCGCTTTCTACATTATCCTGCCGGCCGTTTTTATCTTCCTGATAAATTGTATTGTCGTTCTGCGCCGGCCTATTCCCGCTGGGGATACCGAAAGAAGCATAGCGCGGCATTTCTTCCCTTAAAAGGCGGATTTCATTACTCAAGGATTTTATCTGCTTGCCAAGCAAATCTATCTGGGCGTCTTTTTTGGCAACCAACTCCCTGATTTTGTTTATCTTTGCAGAAGCCAGGAGATACCCTAACGCGACGCTGATGCCGCAGGCAACCAACAACACCGGAATAACCAGCGGGCTGCTCGACTGATACGCCGCTGCCTGCGGGAATCCGGAAGCCCGCTCAAGGTTATACATTTCCTCCCTTAAAGACGCCCGTCCAACCTTCAAATCATGCATGGAGCTTGCGGCGGCAGATACGGATTCTTTTTTTATTTCAATTTGCGTTACGGATTCGCCCGGATCCTCGCTCTTGGCCTCTTGCGAATGCTGGATGAGCCGGATTTCCTGGGAGTTTACCGGGCCGCTGATCCTGATTTGCCGCTGCATATCGCGGGTGTTGACTTCAGCCAAAACAGCGTAATCCGGAAGGAAAGACTCCTGTGGCAGGCGGTAATTCTCGATAATCTTGATATTCGCGCTGGAGCCGGGAGAAAATAATGACGGGAAGGATATGCCTCCGCTTAGATAGCTTCTCAAGCTTTGCCCGTAAACCGAATACACCCTTTCCTGAATATTGAATTCGCCATTCGCAAAAGACTTGCGGTAAGCGTCGAAATATTCTCCGGCTGACCAAGACCGGCTGGAGGTCAATCCTGAAAGTTCCTTTCTGTTGATAAGCCAGCTGTAATATCCTCCTTTGCCGTAAAATTTATGTTTGAACCACTGGGCAAGAATGAGCGAATAATATACCTGGCGCAGTTGCGCGTAGCGCTTTGCCGTATTTACTTCGCGCGTTAGCCGGGGGATAACCAGCGAACGCGATAATTCCGCCGCATATTCATTCAGTTCCTTAAATCTCTGGTCTTCAAGACCGCCCGCCCGGCCGCCTCCCAAATAATCCGCTTCCAGCATCACTTTCAAGGTGGCCTTATAGATATACGCGTTCCCCTGGGACTCCCCTAAGACTATCTCGCCCGGGACAATCCACGGCCTGGTAGCCGTGGGAATCTTTAAATCGCCGCTGCCGAATAATTCCTCCGCCTTTTTATAAAGCTTGCCCCAGTATTCCCTGCCCGTCTTTGTTCCCGGGTTGATAAATTGGGCCGTATCTTTTTTCAACTGTAAATCCGCTTCCAGGAAAACCTTGCCTATATCTGTCTGCGCCAATAACGGATCGATAATGTTCGAAGGGGCATCCGGGCGCAGGTTCACCCAGAAACTTTCATCAGGCAGAGTAATACCGATCAAGAAATAATCAAAAAGCGTGCGGGTGGTACTTTCAAGCGGGAGGATACCCCCACAGGCAAGAGACGAACCCTTATCCATGAGTATTTTGAAATCACTGCTCTTGCAGTCATATGAAAGATATCGTAAATGCAGCGGGCGGAAATTCTCCGCCTCGGGGACCCTGCGCATGGCGGGGAAATGCTTTGAAATATCTGCCGGGGATGATGCTTGGGCAAAACCGGATTGTTCGCTCAACAGGCAAACGCAGAGCGAAAGCGCTATGCACCGGATGAATTTTCTTAACTTGCTGTCTTTGGGCGTTATGAAGAGGTTCATTTCTGCTATGGATTATGGAACCTGGGTGTCCCTGTTTTCCAAGCAGAGTATAGATGACCCCTGTAAAGGCGGGCTTAAGGGTATGTAAATTCCTTGTTAAGTTGCTTCCCTTCCTTCCATTTCTTTTCTAATTAGAAAAATTTATCCAGGTATTTGTCTGTCTTGCCCCCCCCTTCCCGGTCTCCTCTCTTCTGGAATATCCCCCTTGCTTTAACGAAATTCTGCCGGGATTTCCAGTACTGTTCGGACATAAAATAAACCATACCGAGCCCGTAATAAGCATCTGCATCATAGGCATCCAAACCTAATGCCTTCTGGAATGATAAAATTGCATTCTCATAATTTCCTTCCCCGGCATAAATATATCCCATGTTCATATGCGTGTCCGCGGAAGACGGCTCGAGCATGGCAGCCTTGCCGTAATACTCCAGCGCCTGGGAATTCTTGCCCTGGGACTGATAGAACGATCCTAAGTTGAAGCAGGCCTGCGCGTATCCGGGCTGCAATTTAATCGCCTGTTTGAACTGACTTTCGGCTTCGGGGAAATTACCCGTTATCGTGTATGCCATCCCGAGGATATTGTGCGTTCTGGGATAGCCGGGAAAAGATTTCTCCGCGAGCCTAAACTCCTCGATAGCCTGCTCCGGTAGCCCTTGCGTGAGCAACCCCAGCCCCCTGAACAAAAACAGCAAACAGTCCTTTTTCACTTTGCCGGAATCAAAATCATCGAGCATGCCCAGCGCGCTCCTGGACAATGAATCACCGGGGACGCCTTCTACCGCTCTATTGAATACATCCCTGGCCTCCTTGAACATCCCGCGGCCGGCAAAATCAATCCCCTCGGACTGCCCAGCGGAAAATGCGTTAACCGGAGATGAAAAAAGAAAGGTAAAAAATATCAAAGAGGCGGTTATAGGATTTATACAAATCGTTCTTTTCATCTCACTCATATATATTTAATCCCGGGAAAACAACTATAAATTTCTGTTAGTCACTGAAATATAAGTATGCCCGGAAGCAAAGTTCCCTTTTTCATCCCCAATGGTTAACTTAACCGTATAGACCCTGGCACCATAATTCATGCTGATATAAGTATTCCTCGCCTTCGGAGAATAGGAAACATCACCATCCCCGAAATCCCAGCAATACGAAACTATCTTCCCCTGCGGGGAGAATGATTTTAAACCGTTAAAACTTACTTTTAAAGGAGATACCCCCTGAATAGTATTCGTAAGGATGACTGCTTTTATGCCGGATTTCCTGCTCTTAAGTTCTTTTTCTTCGGCAATCGCCCTGCTCCAATCTTCGGCGCTGATTACCCGCGGAGCTTCCTTAGGATGCAAGGGATACCCATTGACCTGCCGGATATACTTATATTCGTAATAAATTGGTTCCCCTGCGTATTCGGCTTTAATATAATCCCGTGACCTTTCCAGGATTTTGCACTCGATTATCTTCCCCGATTTCAAAACAAGCGTGTCGGCAAACAGCGGCTTACAGTACATAATTAACAGCGGGAAAAGAATAACCGGATTTACGGCACTAATCCTGTTTCGGGACATGGTCCGTAAAAAGGCGGGCTAAAAGCACCTCTATCTCTTTTTCACTTTCCGTATCGAGCGCTTTACGGAACAATTCCCTTGCCAGAACAAAGCTCTCTTTCGCCTCCCGGGTTTGCCCTGAAAGGTAATAAGCATTGCCCAGCAAAACATAAACCTCGGGGTCTTCCGGCCTGATGTCAAGGATACTTTTAAATGAAGCGATGGCCTGCTTAAAATCATCCAGGGAATAATAACAGACGCCCAGATTGTACAACGCGTCCGTATTGTCCGGTTTCATCTCCAGCGCCTTCCTGAAATACGGAATTGCCTGCTTATAATCATTATTCAGCATGCTGAACAGCCCGTTGAATAAATCCAGCACGTACGCTCGGTCGACTTTCCCGGAATCGAAATCGTCAAGAAGACTCAATGCCGCGGGTATATTATAATCTCCGCTGTTATCCAGAATACCGCGGCTAAACTCCTGCCTGGCCAGCGGGAAATCTCCGTTTGCGGCGGCCTGCAGGCCCTTCCTGAAATAATCCCCCGGGGATAAAGCTGATGCTTTATTCTCCGGATTAGAGGAATTATCTTCACCGGCAGCCGCTTTTTCGATCCTGCCTATATACTTCTTCTGGTAATACAGAGGGTTGCCGTTAAAGTCTATCTTGATATAATCCTGGGTCTCCTCGATAATCGAAGCCTCGAGCACTTTTCCCGACTTCAAATATATCGTCTCCGCCTGGGCCGCGGGACAGAAAAGAATAACAAACAATGTGGCCACGCAAGGCTTCATCATTCCTGAATAATTAGTTTTACTGATCCAGTTTCTCGACATGGTGTTTAACGACTATCGCCTCAACCATATATATGACATCTTCCGCGATATTGGTGGCATGATCGCAAATACGCTCGAGGTGGCGGGCTACCAGAAGCAGCGGGATAGCCCGAGGAATAGTGGATTTGTTCTTGGATATATAATCATTAAGAAGTTCCTGCTGCACCTGGTTGCGCAGGTTATCGGCCTCCTTATCGCATAAAATAACCTGTTTAGCCATCTCTACATCCTTGTTTATAAATGAAGCGATGGCATCGCGGGTCATTTTTTGCGCAAGCAGGGTCAACTTCGGTATATCCACCAGCGGTTTAAGCAGAGGCTTATCCGCCAATTCCACCACCCGCTGGGATATATCCACGGCCAGATCCGCCATCCTTTCTAAGTCAGTGGAAATCTTCATAGCCATGGTAATGAACCGCAAATCCGCGGCCATCGGCTGCCTTAACGCTAAAAGGTCCAGGCATTCCTCATCGATGTCAAGTTCGCGCTCGTCGATAAACTTATCTTCAACAATCACTTTCTCCGCCTTAGCCTTATTCAACTCTTTGAGCGCGTCTACCGAATCGATAATCGCCTCTTCCACCAAATCGCCCATCCGTAGTATATCGCCTTTTAAATCAGCTAATTCCGTGTCAAAATATCTTTCCATATCACACCTCTTTGATTAACGATTCGACTTCCATCTTGATCAAATCCCGAACCTCCCTGAAATATTCCATATCTTTGCCCTTAGGGTCACTGATATCCCATTCCAAATGTTTTTTTGCGGGGATAAACGGGCAAGTTTCAGCGCAGCCCATAGTGATCACATAATCAAATTCATGTTCCGGCAAGTCGCTAAAACCTTTGGGCCTGGATTCCGATATATCTATGCCCTCCTCCCGCATGACATCGACGGCTTTAGGATAAACCTCTTTAGCCGGGGCAGAGCCGGCGCTATACGGCTCAAGCGTGCCCCTGCCAAGTTCCCTGGCAAACCCCTCGGCGATCTGGCTGCGGCAGGAATTCTCCACGCAGACAAAAAGGACTTTCTTCATTTTAACCGAACCTCCCTGTGATATATGCCTCGGTTTTTTTATCTTTCGGCGCCGTAAAGATATCCTGGGTCTTGCCGAATTCTACCAGCTCCCCTAAGAGGAAAAACCCGGTATAGTCCGAAACGCGCGCCGCCTGCTGCATATTATGCGTGACAATAACAATGGAATAATCCTTCTTGAGCTCAAGGATCAATTCCTCTATCTTGGCGGTCGATATCGGGTCAAGGCTGGCGCACGGCTCGTCAAAAAGGATAACTTCATTCTCTACCGCCAGGCACCTGGCGATACATAATCTCTGCTGCTGGCCGCCGGATAATTTCAAAGCGCTGTCTCCAAGCCTGTCTTTTACCTCATCCCAGATTGCCGCCTTACGCAGGGATTCTTCGACCTTTTGCTCGATAAATACCCTGTCTTTTACCCCATTCACTCTCAACCCGTAGCTTATATTCTCAAATATGCTTTTGGGGAAAGGGTTCGGCTTTTGAAAAACCATCCCCACCCTTCTCCTAATATCCACCGCATCAACAGAACAGGCATTGATTTCCAGGTTATCCAGGTATATCTTTCCGCAAAGGCGGGTATGCGGGACAAGCTCGTTCATCCGGTTGAACAGGCGTATAAAAGTAGATTTCCCGCATCCGGAAGGCCCGATCATCGCCGTAACCTTATTGGCATAAATATCCAGATTGACATTCTTCAACGCCTGGTTTTTGCCGTAAAAGAAATCCACACCCCTCGCCCGCATTTTTATTCTGTTATCCATGGAAACTCCTCTGCCTCTGTCTTAGAAATATCGCAAACCCTGAAATAAACAATACCAGCAGCAGCAAAACCAGACTGCAGCCATAGGCAATCGCCCTTTGCTTGTCCGGATGCGCCCCCTCGGTCATCAGCGCGTAAATGTGATAAGGCAGGGCCATCACCTCGGAGAATACCGACTTGGGATAACCGCGGGTATAAAAGGCCGCGGCGGTAAACAAAATCGGAGCAGTTTCACCGGCAACCCTGCCTATACTCAAGATCACCCCGGTAAGTATGCCGGGCAAGGCGGTAGGCAACACTATATTCTTGATCGTCTCCCATTTTGTAGCTCCCAGAGAAAGGGATGCTTCCCTGATAGAGTGGGGCACCGACAAAAGCGCCTCCTGCGCGGAAGAAATAACCATCGGAAGCGCCAGGATCCCCAGTGTCAAGCTTCCCGAAAGTATGGAAACCCCGAAACCGAAAAACTTCACGAAAACCGCCAAACCGAACAAACCGAAAACTACCGAAGGAACCCCGGCAAGATTATTTATGCTTATCCTGATTATATTCACTGCCACGCTCTTCGGGCTGTATTCACAGAGATATATCGCACAGGCCAAACCAAGAGGCAGGGCAAAGATAATCGAACCGAAAGTGATATAAAACGTACCTACGATTGCCGGGGCAATCCCTCCTTTAGTCATTGCCGCATAAGGGGCCTTGGTAAGAAAATCCCAGCTCAACACACCAATACCCCGGCTGACTATAAAGTATATGATCAAGCCAAGGACAAAAATAGTAACTGCTATACATGAGAATAAAGCGAAAAACCCCAGATTCTGCGAGAAATCCCTTCTCATCCGCTTAACCCCAGTTTTATCCTGAAACGCCGGCTGATCAGTTCTGCAATAATATTAAATAAAAAAGTAACCGCAAACAATATCAAAGCTATGGCGAAAAGCGCGTGATAATGACTTGAACCCATGGGAGCCTCTCCCATCTCTGCGGCAATCGCCGCAGTCATCGGCCGCACCGGTTCCAGGAATGTATGCGGGATAACCGCCGCTCCTCCGGCAACCATCAGCACCGTCATTGTTTCTCCAATCGCCCTGCTCATCCCTAATATAACCGCTGTGGATATCCCCGAACCGGCTGCGGGAATTACCACCTGGGTTAATGTCTGCCAGCGCGTGGCCCCTATGGCAAAAGAGGCCTCGCGAAATGCATTCGGCACATAACTCAACGCATCCTCGGCAATACTGCATACTGTAGGCGTAGCCATAACACCTAGAATAATACTGGCATTTAAGGCGGTTAATCCGGTAGGTAAATGGAAAGTCTTTTGCAGAAAAGGCGTAAGCACAACCATGCCGAAGAAACCAAAGACTACAGAAGGAATACTCGCTAACAACTCGATAACCGGCTTCAATACCGCCCGTTGCAGCGGCCCGGCAATCTCATTCAGGTAAAGAGCACTCCCTACTCCCAACGGCAGGCAAACTACTACCGCGCCAATAGTAACCCAGGCAGAAGCCATAATTAAAGGCAGAATACCGTATTCCGCCGGAGTATAAGTAGGGTACCAGGAACGGCCTAAGATAAAATTGCCGAAACTCACCTGACCGAATATCGGCAACCCCTCCTTAAACAGTACAAGCATGATCCCCAGCAGGAAGAAAAGCGAGGCAAAAGCAAGTACCGTGAAAATCAGCCTGTACAATCTCTCTTTAAAACGCAGTATGTTCATATTTAGAGTGATGGCACGGCAGCTTCTGACGCCGTGCCATCTTAGGGCCCAATACTAAACTCGTTTTAATTCTCATTTAACCCCACAAACCCCTCTTCCTCAAACAATTTTTGCCCTTCATCACTCAAGATAAAATCAATATATCCTTTTACCAAACCTTGGGGTTTACCGTTGGTATACATGAAAAGCGGGCGGGTAATAGGATACTTCCCGGAAATAACTGTCTCCCTTGAAGGAACTACCCCGTTTATCTCAATCCCTTTAACCGAAGACGACAAAAATCCCAATCCTACATACCCTACAGCCCCAGGAGTTCCGGCAACGGTAGTCGCTACGGCCTGGTTGGAAGCCTGCATCAGAGCATCAGGGCGAGTCTTACCGCCATCCAGCACGAGCGTAAGGAATGCCTCGAATGTGCCGCTGGAGGTATCGCGGGAAACCACGACGATCTTTTCGTCTTTACCGCCTAACTGCGACCAGTTGGAAACCGCGCCTGTAAAGATATCTTTTACCTGTTTCTTCGTTAATTTACTTAACAGATTGGCAGGATTAACTATCACCGCCAGACCATCCATAGCGATTATATTGGCAGTAGCATCAACCCCGTTATTAACAGCCTTGTCCAATTCCGTATCTTTAATCGGACGGCTGGAGGCGGCGATATTGCAACTTTTATCCAGTAAAGAAGCAATGCCTACACCCGAGCCTCCTCCGCGTACTGATATGTTAACCCCGGGGTTCTTATCCATATATACCTCAGCCGACTTCTGAGCGATAGGCAATACAGTGGTTGACCCCTCGACAACTATTTTCTCGGCATAACAGGGCGAAAATAAGGATAGCACCAGAGCACACGCTAAAACAAACATCCACAATCTCTTCATCTTTTACTCCCTTCTTTATACATTATATATACTGGATTTCCCTGTCCGGGTTATCCG
>CAZNGC010000048.1:0-9013 GCA_964572435.1 uncultured Planctomycetales bacterium
ACCGGACCATTGTTTTCTAAAAAACAAGGGGGGAGATATGGCCAAAAAAGTTGCGATTGTCGGCGCCGGGGTCGGCGGGCTGGCTGCTGCGGCGCGCCTGGCGCACGACGGATGCGATGTCGAGGTATTTGAAAAACTTCCTGCCTGCGGAGGGCGCAATAACCTGCTTGAGGAATCCGGTTTTAAGATTGACATGGGGCCGTCGTTCGTGATGATGCCGGATTTTTTCGAAGAGGTTTTTTCTTATTGCGGCAAATCCATAAGCGATTACCTGGACCTGCGCGTAATCGACCCCAGTTACAGGATTATCTATCCCGGCGGCCAAAGCCTTACGGTCTACCGCGACAGCGGCCGCACGAAAGAGGAAATGGAGAAGATAGAGCCCGGATCTTCCGCCGGGTTCGACGCTTTTATCAAGGAGACATCCAGGATATACGGGCTGGTCAGGCCGCTGTTGTATAAATGCCTGACGCCCAAGTCCCTGGTTGATCCGTTTTACTGGGGGTTGGCCGGCAAGATCCATTTATTCGAATCTTATTGGAAGCTGGCCCGTAAATATTTCAGGAGCGAAGAACTCTGCTACGCTTTTACTTTCGAGGCGATGTTCATGGGGGTTTCCCCTTTTCAGGCCCCGGCATTCTACAGCGTGATTTCTTATACCGACCATGTGCAAAAGATCGCTCACTCCATGGGTGGGATGTACCGTATCCCGATTGCCCTGGAGAGGCTGGCAAAGGAATTCGGGGCGAAGTTTAATTATAATTGCCCGGTGGATAGCATCGAGAAATCCGGTTCAGGCGTTTCCCTCGGCCAGGCCGGGCAGCGGATCCAGGCTGATTACGCAGTGGTTAACGCGGATTACGCTTACGCCCAGTCAAATCTCCTTGGCCGCAGGATCCCGAATTTAAAGTATTCATGCTCGACGTACCTGATATATCTGGGCTTGAAAAAGAAGCTGGACGGCCTGGCTCACCACAACCTGTTTTTCAGCCGGGACCTGAAAAAGAATATGGACCAGATATTCAGAGGTAAGGTTGTTCCGTCCGACCCTTCGTTCTATGCGCACGTGCCTACAGTAACCGACGGCTCACTGGCGCCTTCAGGCAAGGATATACTTTATTTGCTGATCCCCGTTCCTAACCTGCAGGATTTCAAGGGCGATTTTTCGGAACGCGAAGAGAGGATAAGGAGGCAGGTATTCGAAAGGATAAACGATTTCTGCGGGTGCGATCTTGAAGGGCTGATTGAGATCGAAAGGCGTTTTTACCCGCGGGATTTCGTTTCCCGCTATAATATCAAATACGGCGCGACTTTCGGGCTGGCGCACAATCTGGCGCAGAGCGCTTTTTTCAGGCCGGCAAACTTTGATCCAAAGATAGGGAATTTATATTACGTAGGGGCAAGTACTCAACCCGGAGGAGGGCTTCCGGTAGTCATCGCGGGTTCGCGTATAGTAGCTGATCTGATCAGGCGGGGCGGATAGGCCGGATCTTCGCGCATACCTTCCGGATCGCCTGTTCGGGAGTGGATGCCCCGGCAGTTACTCCGGCGCTTTTGGCTTTTAAGAACCAGTTTTTTCTGATCTGTTCTTGTGAATTTACCCAGTAGGTCCTTTTGTTCAGGGCTTTGGATATTTCGTATATCCTTTTGGTATTCGCGCTTGTCCGCGAACCGATCACGACCATCACGTCGTTTTCCAGCGGCATGGATTTTACCTCGGCCTGTTTTGCCCTGGTCGGCTGGCAGATGGTGTTATGAAATTCCAGTTTTTTCACGTTTTCTTTCAGCACAGCGGCGATCTTCTCCACTTTTTCCAGGTTCTGGGTTGACTGTACAACCACTCCGGCTTTTTTCAGCCGCCTTATCCTTTTTAAAGGAATATTCTTCAGGCTATCGATGACGATCGCCTTGTTTTTCATCTGGCCGACGATCCCCTTGACTTCATCGTGCGACTTGTCGCCGATCACGATTACCTTGAAACCTCTTTTTTCAAGGCTTCCGGCGATCTTGTGTATTTCTTTTACCATCGGGCAGGTTGCGTCGACAATTGAATAACCGCTTTTCATTGCCTGCTGCAATGTTTTCTTCGCACAGCCGTGGGCGCGGATAAGCAGGGTTTTACCCTTGCCCCGGCCGAGCCTGCGGATTTTACTTATTCCCGCCCGGCGGATTTCCTCAACCACATCTTCGTTATGCACGATGTCTCCGAGCATGAATACCGGGAGCCTGGACCCGGCTGTCTGCATGGCGATATTGATCGCCCTCCTGACCCCGAAACAGAAGCCCGCTGATTTGGCGAGATTTACTTTCATAGGTATTTTCCTTGCGCGGCTATTTTCAATATTAAGAGTATTTTTTTCAATTTCCCTGCGCGGGCGCGCCGGCTGAAGACATCATATCCGTTTTTTTCTATGTTTTCAAGTATCGCCGAGTAGATTTCGCCCATGCATAATACCGTAAACCTGCATATCCGGCTTTCGATCAGGCCGACCCCTTCCAGGGATTCGCGGTAGAATGCGCGGCAGCGTTCGATTTGAAAACGCATGAACCTGCCGAAGTTTTCATCAACCCTGCCTTCGGACAATTGTTTTTCGCTGACCTTGAATCCGGACAGTTCTTCCTGCGGCAGGTATATCCTTTTCCGGCAGAGGTCTTCTTTTACGTCCCGCAGGATATTGGTAAGCTGCATGGCGATGCCGAGTTTCACGGCGTATCCTTCGGCGCGGCTGTCTTTGTACCCGAAGACCTTGAGCATTATCAGGCCGACAACCCCGGCCACGTTGTAGCAGTATTCATAAAGCGAGGAAAAGCTTTGATAGCGTTTTAATTCCAGGTCCATGCGCATACCCCGGATCAGCGCATCAAAATATTCCCTGGGGATACGGTAAAGCTTAAGCGTTTGGCTGAAGGCCGCCAGCAATGGGTCGCCGGTTCCGCATCCGGAAAAGGCGCGGGATATTTTTTCTTCAAGTTTTTTAAGTTAGCTTTCCCTGTCTTTTCCGTCTTCGGCGGAGTCGACTGTTTCGTCGCTTATGCGGCAGAGCGCGTATATCGCGTAGCTGGCGTATTTTTTCTTCGGGGGGAGGAAAAGGGACGCCAGATAGAATGTCCTGGCGAATTTCCTGGTGATTTCTTTTGCCCGCCGAAAACCCAGGCGCAAATTTTCTTCTTCCATAGATAATATTCTACAATCAAACAGCGGTAAAGACAAAGGTAAATTTTGTTGCAAAATGCTGTCTTGGTAATAAAATAAGTTGATGTCTAAATACGCGCTGGTTTTAATATTTTCCGGGGCACTGCCGCTGTTATTAAGTTTTTACCCTCCTTTGAAGTTCTGGCGCAATCTCAAGGCGCTTGCCCTTTCCCTTTTACTGATAATAGCGATATTTGGTTCCTGGGATGTTTTTGCCGCCTGGCGCGGCCACTGGTATTTCGACCCGGCCGGTGTATCCGGCGCCGGTATCGCCGGGCTGCCTGTCGAAGAGTGGGTGTTTTTTGTAGTCGTGCCGTTCTGTTGCATATTTACCTGGGAAGCGCTTAAGTATATCAACAGGAGGCGCGGATGAAAGAATATACCCTGATAGCCGCCTTTTCCGTTCTCCTGGCGGTCCTGGCCGACAGGTTTATGGGGACTAGCCTTCTTAAACGCAGGCTGTTCTATCTTTTCTTGGCGGTGATCCTGGGTTTTAAATTCCTGGTCAACGGTTATCTTACCGGTTCCGGAGTGGTCTTGTATAACAGGGAGTTCTTTCTCGGTGTCAGGATAGGGAGCATTCCGCTGGAGGATTTTTTGTTCGGTTTCAGCATGGTCGTGCTCTCGGTTGTCTTCTGGGAGTTTTTCAAGAGGGCCTCGGAGTGAAAAAATTTCTGCTTGTGTTATCCATCTGTCTTTGTTTCCGGCCGGCGTATTCCATGGACTGGAAGGCCCTGCACGAGAAGGCCGACGGAATGAGCCTGGCGGATGCTTTTGCAAACGCCGATGGCAGCCGCCTCTTGCCGGAGGATAAATATGTCCTGGGCTTGGTTTATCTGAACGCGCACAAGGATAAAGAGGCCGGGGGAATTTTCTCCAGCCTGCTTAAGGAGGATCCCGCCTCTGTGGGATTCAAGTGGGGCCTGGCGGAATCGCTGCGCAGGATGCACCAGGCAAAAGATGCCGAAGTGCTTTTAAACGAAGTGCTTAACCAGGACAACCGGTTTCCTCCGGCGCTGATCAGCCTGGCTTATATCGAGTATTTCAAGATGGACTTTACGGCTTCGGTACGCCTTGCCTCCAGGGTGATCCGCCAGGGCCGGGATAATGTGGATTTGAGCAATTACGCGCGCGCTTTTGCAATGTATGCGGGGGCAAAGGGGATGCTCGCGCATTACGGCGGGTTGTTCTCCAAGGCTATCGACGGGATGGCGGTAAAAACGAATCTGGAGAAGGCGCAGAAACTTCAACCGGGTTCTCCGGCTGTTCTATTTGGTTTAGGCAGCTATTATCTTCTGGCTCCGTCGGTTGCCGGGGGAGATAAGGCCAGGGCTGAAGAGTACCTGAACAAAGCGCTGCAGGCTGACCCGTTGTTCGCGGATGTTTATGTCCGGCTTGCCCAGCTTTTTAATATCAAAGGGGACAAAGACAAATACGTTTTTTATATGAATAAGGCCTTAGAGATCGACCCGGCCAATGAGCTGGCAGCGGATACTTTAAGCGGCAGGTGCAAATTTATCTGTACCGGAGGCGAAGAGTAATTATATTTTGAGTATTCTGCCGGAGAATTCATCAAGCGCCAGTTTACAGGGCGCGCGCATTTTTATTTCTTCAAGCTGCCTGGCGGCTTTCAAAGAAAGTTCCTGGATCTGGTTTTTGGCGTAGGCCAGCGCCCCGCTCTCGACGATAATCCGGCGCATCTTGAGCAGTTCGGCGCTGCTGGAATATTTGCCTTCCATTATCCTCTCGATCATTTCCCTGCCATTTTTGCCGGAGTGTTTGAACGCGTACCAGATAAGGACTGTCCTCTTGGCCTCCTTGATGTCGGTGAGATTGGATTTGCCCGTATCCTTTTCATCTCCGAATACGCCGATAATGTCGTCTTTGATCTGGAAAGCCCTGCCCAGCAGCATCCCGTAGGAAAACAGCTTGTTCAGCTGTTTTTGGCCTGCCCCTGCCAGCACGGCGCCCATGGTCAGCGGAGAGGCGAAGGTGTAATTGGCGGTTTTGTAATCGTAGATTTTATAGATATCCCCGAGAGTGACTTCTTTTAAGGCTTTGGCTCCCAGGAGCAGTTCGATGAATTCCCCGCTGCCGGTGTACAGGGCCGCGGAGATCAGTTTCTTGAGCGCCGCTTCTTTATGCCGGGGTTTTTCCCTGACTGCCAGGAAGGCGTCCAGGGCCATGGCGTACATCACGTCGCCGATGACGATAGTCAGGTCGATACCGTCGAATTTAATCCCTTTTTTCGGCGCCAGGTATCGGTTGAGCATGGCGTGCATCGAGGGTTGTCCGCGCCGGGTATCGGATTTGTCGATTATGTCGTCGTGGACCAGCATGAAATCGTGCAGGAGCTCCAGGGAAAGCGCGCTGCGGTAAAGCCCCGCAGGAGCCTTGCCGGAAAATCCGAGGTAGCCTATGCAGAATAATACCGGCCTTACCCTTTTGCCCGGGCGTAAAATGAATTCCCTGATGTTGTTGAAAAGCGCGGGAGAAAGTTTGTTGAGGGAATAGAGCTTGTCCATTGTTTTGACGTACGCGGACAGCTCTTTTTCGATGCGGATTTTCATTTACACGAACATAAAATTATGTTAACATATAAAATATAATTATGCAATCACGCTTTCATGGACGTGCGGGGCCATCGTTGACCAGATGATAAAGATCGTTATTATCGGAGCCGGTTTCGCGGGGTTAAGCGCGGCTGGAAAACTTTCTGCTAGCGGCCTTGACCTTGAGGTACTGGTTTTTGACAAAAAGGAATCCGTTGATTTTCTTCCTATGCTTCCTGACGCCATAGGCAGGGGGTTTGACCCGGGATTGCTTAGCTGCGGCATCCGGGGCCTTTTGCCCGGCAGGCAGGCGAGGTTTATCAGGGAAGAAGTCGTTTCGCTGGATATCCCCGCGGGCAGGGTTTTGTCCGGCGCCTCCTGGTATTCTTACGACTTCCTGATCGTCTCCAGCGGCAGCCAGACTAATTTCTTCGGCAGCAGCAAGGCGCAGGAGTACGCTTATGGCTTAAACAGCGTAAGCGATGCCCGCGCATTGCTTGGCGCGCTCGGGAAGAACGAGTTTGACAATCTTGTCGTCTGTGGAGGAGGCTATACCGGCCTGGACGCCTCAACCGGACTTTGGTCGTACTGCCGCAGGCGCGGGCTGCGTGCCAAGATAACTGTCGTCGAGCGTTCCAGCCGGATACTTGGCCCTTTGCCTGAATGGATGAAGGAGTTCGCCGGCTCAAACCTTAAGGAGATGGGCATAGATATCCTGACGGATTCGGTTGTCGAGGATATCCAGCCGTCCAGGGTTACGGTTTCGGGAGGGCGGGTATTCGACAAGGCTGTGCTTGTTTGGGTCCCCGGGGTCAGGACGGCCGATTTTATCCAGAAGCTGGAGGTTGGCAAGAATGCCCAGGGCAGGATAACTGTTGATGAATACCTGAAATTCGCACATAACTGTTTTGCCGCAGGTGATGCCGCGGTTTTTACTTTCAACAATACCCCTTTGAGAATGGCTGTCCAATTTTCCATTGCCGAAGGCGCTTGCGCGGCGGATAATCTGATCAGGAAGATAAAAGGCCTGCCTCTGGTGAAATTCCATCCGCGCGACCCCGGGTTTGTCGTCCCGATGGCGAATAATAAATCCTGCGGCAGGGTGTTCGGCCTGGGCCTGAAAGGGTTCCTGCCTACCCTGTTGCATTATCTGATGTGCCTATACCGTCTTTTTTGTTTCAAAAATAAGCTTCGGCTGGCCGGTAAATTGTTCAGCGGCGGTTTTTGGCGCGGATAAAGTCAAATACGGAGGTGTTTATGCCTGATTTAGGGATCCTGTTTTTACGTTTAGGCTTAGGTATTATGTTCGCGGCGCACGGGCTGCAGAAGTCGTTTGGCCTTTTCGGTGGCCCGGGGATAAAAGGTTTTTCCGGCATGCTTGCCGGGCTGGGTTTTGTACCGCCGGTTTTCTGGGCGCTTGTTGCCGCATACACGGAATTGATCGGCGGGCTGCTGCTTATCGCCGGCATATTTGTCAGGCCCGCGGCGCTGCTGCTTTTGATCCTCATCGTGACTGCCGCGCTTAAAGTGCATTTAGGCAAAGGTTTTTTCCTCTCCGCAGGAGGGTTTGAATATACTTTTGTAATCGCCTCGGCCTGCCTGGCGCTTATCTTCCTGGGCGCCGGTAAGTTCGCGGTTTTCGGCGGATAGCGCGATGCGCCTCTGGAGCGTCCATCCTAAATACCTGGACACTAAAGGCTTGCTGGCTGTCTGGAGGGAAGGCCTGCTTGCCCAGAAAGTGCTTGCCGGTTCTACCCGGGGATACCGGAATCATCCCCAGCTGCGCAGGTTCAGGGAGTATGGATTGCCTCTTTACGGAATCAGCCGTTACCTGGGCGGTATTTACCTTCAGGCGCGGGCGCGGGGTTATTCTTTTGATAAAAGCAGGATTATTTCCGGCGGCCGCGCCTGCCGCAGGAAAATGCGCGTAACCAGCGGACAGCTGGTTTTTGAATTCAGGCACCTGCTGGCAAAGCTCAAGAAAAGGGACCCGCAAAGATACAGGAAGCTATCGGGGATTAAAAAGATATCCGCTCATCCTTTTTTCAGGGTAGTCCCCGGAGGCAGCGAGGATTGGGAGCGCGGGGTAAAAAGCCCCCGCGGTGTTTTAAGGCCATGAAAAGAATCCTTGTTATTTTTTTAGCGGCTTTTATGTTTATTCCGCGCCATGCCGCGGCTGAACAGCCAGGCAGGGCGGCGGAGCTTATTATGTTTTATTCCCCCGGATGCCGCGAATGCATTAAGGCCAGGGAACAGGTGATGCCGGAGATCGAAAAAGAATTCCGCCAGCGCCTTGATTTTGTTTACCTGGACGTGGCGGAAATCGAAAACTACAAATTGTTCTTGAGGCTGGCGCAGGAAAGCGGCTCGGCCCGGGCGTTGGAAGTCCCGGTCTTTTACATGCGCGGAAAGTTTTTAGGCGGACAGTCCGTGAGCGCGCCCGCGCTGCGCGGTTTTATAGGCGAAGGATTGAAGGCGGCTTCCCCCGGCGTTCCTCTTGAGCCGGCTGACCCGCTGGCGCATTTTAAAAGTTTTGTCCCCTTGTCCGTGGCTGCCGCCGGGCTCCAGGACGGGGTCAACCCCTGCGCCTTTACCGTGATCGTGTTCTTTATTTCATTCCTGGCGGCGCAGGGTTACCGCAAAAGAGAATTATTCTTCGTCGGTTCGGCTTTTATTTTCTCGGTTTTCCTTACTTACCTGGCGATCGGCCTGGGGGTATTCAATTTTTTCTACAGGTTCGGTTCGTTTTGGGCGCTTACCCGCGCTTTCAATATCGCCGTCGGGTTGGCGAGCCTTATTTTCGGGGCAATGGCGGTTTACGACTTTTTAAAATTCAGGAAATCCGGCTCTACCGAACAAATGCTTTTGCAGCTGCCTAAACCGATCAAGGAAAATATCCATAAGGTAATCGGTTTCTTCTACCGCAGGGGCAAAGACCGCTCCGGCCAGGGCGCGGTGAGCCTGTTCAGGCTGCTCGCCAGCGCTTTTATCAGCGGGTTCCTGGTTTCCCTGCTGGAGGCGGTCTGTACCGGCCAGGTTTATCTTCCGACCATAGCTTTTGTCTTAAAGAGCAGCCCGCTTAAACTGCAGGCTTTGACTTATCTTTTGCTTTATAATATAATGTTCATCGTTCCGCTGGCGGTCATCTTCGCGCTGGCTTTGGCAGGTGTGAGCAGCGGGCAATTCGCCGGTTTCCTTAAGAAACACCTGGGGTTGATCAAGATATTTATGGCGGTTCTATTTTTCGCGTTAGGAATATTTTTACTCA
>CAZNGC010000049.1:0-8839 GCA_964572435.1 uncultured Planctomycetales bacterium
AATTTTCAGATTTTTGTAAAAGGTGACGAGGAGTTATCGCCTGACTTGAGATTACCGTTGATCGTCAAACCTAATTGCGAAGGTTCCGCCAAGGGGATAAACAAGACAAGCGTAGTTGATAACAAGGGTGACCTTTTAAAAAAAGTCAGGGAGTGCATAGATATATACCGTCAGGAGGCGCTGGTCGAAGAATTTATCGAAGGCAAAGAATTGACTGTAGGGATACTGGAAAACGGCAAGACCCGTGTTTTGCCCATCCTGGAAATCGATTTCTCAAATTGCAAGAAGAGCGGAGAATATTTTTATTCCTGGAAGATGAAAGAATTTCAGGGTGACGCGGACCTGGGGTTGATCCCGGAATTCCATTGCCCGGCGCGCCTGGATAAAGATATCGAGGAAAAAGTGAAGGATGTGGCTTTGCGTACGCATCGGGCTGTAGGCTGCCTGGATATTTCGCGCACGGATATCCGCCTGGATAAATTCAATACTCCGTATGTGTTGGAAATAAACCCTTTGCCGGGATTAGACCCGAAGGAATCCAATTTTCCGATCATGGCTTATGCCGCAGGGATGAAGTATGACGATCTTATTGAGGCAATATTGATGAGCGCCTCGGAAAGGAAAAGGCTAAATTGAGCAATCCCTCAAGTCTGGAGAGTCAAAAAGCGCAGATTGAAACGCCGTCTATTCCCCGCCCGCCGAAACGATCAAGAGATTACCAGCAGATTTCTCTTTACAAAGATGTCAACCCACTGGACTGGGAAGATTGGCATTGGCAGCTGAAGCACAGGATTTGCACCAAAGAAGAGCTGACCCAGATAATTAAGCTTACTCCCCAAGAGGAGAGGGGCATCGATAAGGCCAAAGGAAGGTTGTCCATGGCGATTACTCCTTATTGGGCAAGCCTGATGGATGTTGAAGACGCGAATTGCCCTATCAGGAGGCAGTCCGTACCGGTAAGCGAAGAATTCGCCATTTCCCCGCACGAAATGGCCGATCCTTGCGCCGAGGACAGGGATTCGCCTGTTCCCCACCTGGTACACAGGTATCCTGACAGGGTGCTTTTGCTGGCCACGGACCACTGCGCCATGTACTGCCGTCATTGCACCCGCCGGCGCCTGGTAGGCGACCATGAAACTAAGGACGCCAGCTCAGAAAACAAATTTGACGCGGCGATAGAATATATAAAAGAGAACCGCAAGGTGAGGGATGTTTTGATTTCCGGCGGCGACCCGCTTATTCTGGAAGACGAGGCCCTGGAGTCGCTGGTCTCCAGGATCCGCGCGATATCCCACGTGGAGCTCTTGAGGATAGGAACGCGCATACCGGTGACCCTGCCTCAGCGGATTACGGATAAGCTGGTGAACATGCTGAAGAAATATTCCCCGGTCTGGATGAGTATTCATTTCAACCATCCAAAGGAGATTACCAAGCGTTGCAAGAATGCATGTGATATGCTCGTGGAATCAGGCGTTCCCTTGGGCAGCCAGACAGTGCTCCTCAAAGGTATCAACGACAGGCCGTATATCATGAAACACCTGGTGCATGACCTTTTGCAGATCAGGGTCAGGCCGTATTATATTTACCAGTGCGATCCTGTCAGGGGAACGCAGCATTTCCGCACCCCTGTTGCCAGCGGTATAAATATTATCGAGAAGCTGCGCGGCCACACCTCCGGATATGCCGTACCGACCTACGTGATCGACGGCCCTGGAGGAGGGGGGAAGATACCGGTAGGCCCGAATTACGTGCTTTCCCAGGCAAAAGGCAAATACGTGCTGCGTAACTACAAGGGCAAAATTTATACCTACCAGGAATAAAATTCAGATATCCACCTTACTTTTTCAAGGCTATAAGCCGCTTATTAATCAATATCAGGCCGTCAAAAATACGAGGGAGTTAGCTGTTAACTCAATAGATCATGAAGATAAGCGTATTCGCCGTGCAGGAAATTCCTCCCGGTAAACACAATATCAAGGATGAAAAACTTGACCAGGCGGACAAGCTGGTTAAGGCGAAAAAGAAAACTTACGCCCAGGTAGAGGTAACCGGGGAAGACGCCGCCCTGGAGGCGGATATGATTATTGCCGCCAAGGACGCGAAGACCGATTTGATTTTACGCGACCTGGATTTTGTAGAAACTCGCCTCGGCCGTCAGCCCGAAGAAAATGAAAAGGCGCTTTTGGGCAGAATGAAAGTTGTCCTGGAAAAAGAAGAATTTATTTCCACGCTTGGTCTATCCGGGGAGGAACTGGAACTTGTTTCAGGATACGGCCTGTTTACCATTAAGCCGGTGGTCCTGGCGGCAAAAGAAGACTTGGATAATCCGGGCGCGTTGCTGGTCAAGGCCCTGGCGCAAAGCGGGTATATATGTTTTCTTACGGTAGGAGACAAGGAAAACCGGGCCTGGCTGATTAAGAAAGGGACTACTGCCTGGGAGGCCGCGGGGGAGATCCATTCTGATATCCAGAAGGGTTTTATCCGCGCCGAGATCATAAGTTTTGAGGATTTTATCCAGGCTGGCGGCGAGACGCAGGCGAAACAGGCCGGTAAGATGCGGCTTGAGCAAAAAGAATATATCATGCAGGACGGGGATTTGGTCAATTTCCGTTTTAATAAATAAGCACCGCGGGAGACGTAATGGTTAAAATAAAGAGGGCGCTTATCAGCCTTTCAGATAAGTCCGGTATCCTGGAATTTGCCCAGGCCCTGAAGAAATTCGGAGTGGAAATTATCTCTACCGGGGGGACAGCCAGGCTGCTTCGTGAAAACAATATTCAGGTTAAGGACGTTTCCGAATATACCGGATTTCCCGAGATGCTCGACGGAAGAGTCAAGACTTTGCATCCCAAGATCCACGGCGGGTTGCTTGCCTTGCGCGCCAACCTTCAACATATGCGTACGCTTCAGGACCAGGGGATCGGGCTTATCGATCTGGTGGCGGTCAACCTTTATCCATTCGAAAAAACGATTGCCAAGCCGGGCGTAGGTATCGCCGAGGTTATCGAGAATATAGATATCGGCGGCCCCTCTATGCTGCGTTCCGCGGCGAAGAATTATCAATCGGTAGCGGTAATTTGCAATCCCGGGGATTACCCGAAAGTGATCGAAGAAATGGAAAATAACGACGGGTCTTTGTCCGAAGGCCTGATGCGTAAATTGGGCATCGAGGCATACGCGCATACCAGCCGTTATGACGCCGCTATATATAACTATTTAAGCGGTTATTTCAAGATAGGCGCGGCAGGGGAAGAATTCCCTAAAGAGCTGAGTTTTTCTTTTGAAAAAATCCAGGATTTGCGCTACGGCGAAAATCCGCATCAGCGCGCTGCTTTTTATAAAGAGAGAGGGAAGAACAGGGGCCTGATAAACGTCCGGCAGCTGCAGGGCAAGGAACTTTCTTTCAACAATATACTGGATTTGAATGCCGCTTTGGAATTGGTCAAGGAGTTCAAAAACCCCGCCGCGGTGATCGTCAAACACAACAATCCGTGCGGGGCCTCCGAAGACAAGATTTTGCAAAAGGCTTATCTGAACGCTTGGAAATGCGACAAGCTCTCCGCATTCGGCGGCATCGTCGCCCTGAACAGGAAAATGGATATCCTTACCGCCAGGGCGATAGCGAAAAGCGGTTTTCTTGAATGTATCGTCGCCCCCGGATACGATAAAGGGTCGGCGGATCTATTCAGAAGCAGGAAGAACTTGCGCCTGCTACAGATGGACGATCTTGGGGAAATCGATGAGCCGGAGTTTAAGCGAGTAAGCGGGGGGATGCTTTTGCAGGGTAAAGATACCCTTACCCTGGATCAGGGTAATATCAAAGTAGTTACCAGGAAAAAGCCCACCAAATCTCAGATGGAAAGCCTAATCTTCGGCTGGAAGGTAGCGAAGCATGTCAAATCCAATGCGATCGTCTTTACCAGGGGGACAAAGACAGTGGGGATCGGCGCCGGGCAGATGTCCCGTGTAGATTCGGTGATTATCGCCAGGAAAAAATCCGGTAAATTGCGCCAGGGCTGTTGTATGGCATCCGACGCTTTCTTTCCAAAAGAAGACGCGATATCCTGGGCGCATAAGGCGGGGGTCAAGGCGATAATCCAGCCCGGCGGTTCGATCGCCGACCAGAAGATCGTCGCCGCCTGCGATAAGCATAAGATCGCCATGGTGAATACGGGAGTAAGGCATTTCCGGCATTAATGGATGAATATCGCTCGGCCATCAGTTATCTTGAATCGTTCGTCAATTACGAGAAATTAGGCGGTTACTCCTACCGAAAATCATTCACCCTGGCGCGGATAAAGAAACTTCTTCGCCTGATCGGCAATCCCCAAAAGCAAGTCAGGGTCATCCACATCGCCGGTTCCAAGGGGAAAGGGTCTACTTGCGCATTCACCGCGTATATTTTAAGGCAGGCCGGTTTTTCTGTCGGCCTGTATACTTCCCCGCATTTATCAGATTTCCGTGAGCGCATCCGCATACTTAGGCCGCGCAAGGTCCTTTCTAACGACCCCTTTGAAGGCAAGATAAGAAAAAATGAACTTGTAAAGCTGGTTAAATCACTTCGTCCAGCCATAAAAAGATCCGGGGGGCTTTCATTCTTCGAAGTCTACACGGCTTTGGCGTTCGCGTACTTCAGGGAAAAGAAAGTGGATTTCGCGGTGGTAGAAACAGGCATGGGAGGCAGGCTTGACGCCACCAATGCCTCGGAATCACTGGTTTGCGCGATAACCCCCATAAGTTATGAACATACCATGTATTTGGGAAAGACACTTGCCAGGATCTCTTCGGAGAAGGCGGGGATAATTAAACCCGGGTGTATTGTGCTTTCTGCGCCGCAGCCAAGGCAGGCGCAGGCGGTTATTGAAGATGCCGCCCGCAGGTCGCAGGCGAAACTTTTCAGATTAGGAAAGGAGATAAAATGTTTGCCCGGCCGCGGGTCGTTTTCGGTAAAAGGGATAAAGACTTCCTATAAGGATTTAAAGGTCAGGCTTTTAGGCAGGCATCAGATGTTCAATGCCGCTCTTGCTTTGGGGATAATCGAATGCCTGGAGATGCGTGGTTTTAAGGTTAGCGTTGATTGCGTCAGGAAAGGGCTTTATAATACCGTTTGGCCTGGCCGGATTGAGGTTTTGCGGCGCAACCCGCTTATCGTGTTGGACGGGGCCCAGAATTCCGCTTCGGCGGCGGCTTTGGTATCGGCAGTTAAAGAATCCTTCAGGCATAAGAACCTTATACTGGTATTCGGGGTCTCGCGGGATAAGGATATCGGCGGCCTCGCGGATAACCTTCGCGGGTTCGCGGACAAGGTGATCCTTACCCGCGCGGATAATCCCCGGGCTTCCAGGCCCGAGGATTTAAAGGGGTATTTCTCCGGAGGAAAGCGCGAGATATTCATCACTCCCGGGGTAAAAGAGGCAGGCAACTTAGCCGTTAAGCTTGCCGGCGCGGATGATTTGATATTGGTTACCGGTTCCTTGTTCGTTGTTGGCGAGTTCAGAGATGCTTACAGATAATCTTAAAGATACGATTGCCGCAGTTTCTACCGCGCCGGGCGAGGCCGCGGTGGGGATCGTGCGTTTAAGCGGCCCGCAGGCCCTGAAGATTGCCGATGCCGTATTTGTCGGAAAGAAAAAAGACAGGCCTTCAGAGTTTAAGACATATACCGTACATTACGGGAAAATAGTCAGCGCCGGTTCGGTGCTCGATGAAGTGATTATGACCGTGATGCGCGCTCCGCATTCATATACCAGGGAAGACGTGGTGGAGATAAACTGCCACGGTGGGCCGGTAGCTTTGCACAGGGTTCTGGAATGCGTATTGGCAAAAGGCTGCCGGATTGCTTCTCCGGGAGAATTTACCAGGAGGGCATTCTTGAACGGCAGGATCGATTTGGCCCAGGCGGAGGCGGTCATCGACATTATCCGCGCCAAAACCGATTCCGCTTTGGCGTTGGGCCTGGAACAATTGAAGGGAGGTTTATCTAAAGAGATATCCGGGATCCGCGGGGATTTACTGAATATACTGGTCATTTTGGACACGAGCATAGATTTTCCCGAAGAAGGCCTTGACCTGCAGGGCATAAAAGAAATATCGCGCAGGATTTCAGCCGTTGAAGCAAGGCTGGACAGGCTGCTGGAAAGCGCCAGGGCCGGCAGGATATTGCGGGACGGAATCCGCGTGGTTATTTGCGGCAAGCCGAATGCCGGTAAATCTTCGCTTCTGAATTCCCTGCTAAGGAAAGAGCGTTCCATAGTTACTTCTGTTGCCGGCACTACCAGGGATTCAATCGAAGAAATGGTTGATATAAAAGGCGTCCCGGTCAGGATCGTGGATACGGCCGGAATATTCAGGGCACGCGGCCTAGTCGAGAAAAAAGCGGTTAACCGGGCGAGGTCGCAGATACGCATTGCCGAACTGGTATTGCTTATGTTTGATTCAAGCAGGGCCCTGGATGATGATGACCGCAGGTTGATTAAGCAGCTTAAAGACAAGAATGCCATCGCGGTAATCAACAAGATTGATTTGAAGAAGCGCCTGGATCAAAATGAGATCAGGCGGAATTTCCGCAAAGTAGTGGAGATTTCGGCCCGGCAGGGTAAGAATATAGACCTTTTAGAGGAGGCGCTTTTTGGGTCAGTGTATGAGGGAGCAGTTGCGCCTTCCGAATCCATACTGGTTAGCAATTTAAGGCATATCAGCGCGCTTAAGGAAGCGAAGAAGCTTATCAGCCATTCCCTGGCTTCTTTATCCGGAAAATTGCCCCCGGAATTTATTTCCCAGGATTTAAAGGATGCCAGTGTCCAGCTGGATACAATACTCGGCAAGGATTTATCCGCTGACTTGCTGGAGCGGATTTTTTCCGATTTTTGTATCGGGAAATAAACTTGTTGCGCAAAGGCGCGTTTCATTAGATAATAACCTGTAAGTTTAACCCTGAACTATAATTGGCAGATGGATAAAAAGAAGATAGAGAAAGCGGTTCTACAGATACTTGAAGCGATCGGCGAAGACCCGAAGAGGAGCGATCTGCGCCAGACTCCCCGGCGGGTTGCCGACATGTACGAAGAGATTTTTTCTGGTATAAAACAGGATCCGGAAAAAGAGCTGGAGGTTGTTCTCGACCAGAAACATCATGAGATAATCCTGTTGCGCGGGGTGCCTCTTTATTCGATGTGCGAGCACCACTTGTTGCCTTTTTCCGGCAGGGTGAATATTGCCTATATCCCTAAGAAAGGCAGGGTTACCGGATTAAGCAAGCTTGCCCGGGTGGTCGATATATTGAGCCGCAGGCCGCAGGTACAGGAGCGCCTGACTACCCAGATTGCCGAAATCATTATGGCAAAGCTGGATCCTCTGGGGGTAATGGTAGTAATCGAAGCGGAGCATCTTTGTATGTCTATGCGCGGGGTGAAGAAGCCCGGGGTAATGACGGTAACCAGCGCTGTCAGGGGGATTTTCAAGGAAAATCAGAAAACCCGTTCCGAAGCATTGGCTTTGATGAAAAAGGATTAGATAGAAGGAGTGGCAGGGTGAGGAAGATAACAGTGCTGTTGTTTTTATCGTTTATTTTATCCGGTTGCGCTACCTATAAATTCCAAAAGGGCGCCGCTCATTACGACAATGGTTACGTTGTTTCATACGACGGGAAGGTGATTCCGGAATATACCGTCGGCCAGGGCAACACCGTGCCAGATTTAGACTTGGCAAGGGAACGCTTCAACAGGAGGCGGGTAAAAGTAGAATATTATTATAAGAAGATGGGTGAAATCGAGGCCCGGGCCAAAGAGCTTTTCTGGGATCCTCCGGCGATGTGTGTGGATTTTATCGGCGGCATCCTGCGTTGGCCGTTTGTTGCGATTTCGGATTATAAGTATAACCACAACAGGCAATATAGGGAAAATATTGACCGGCTGGATGAGCAAAGAGAAGAGGAAGAAAAATCCAGGATAAAAGATTTAAAGGCTCAACTTAAGGCTTACGTGGATAAGGATTTGTTTGAAGAGCCTAGCGGCAAGGGAATTGTTGTCCCGGGTCCCGCGATTGTCCCGCAAACGGCGCCGGTTGGGGAAGAAGCCCCCGCGCAGCCGGTTGATACCGAGAAAGAACAGGTTACCACCCAGGGATCTTATATTGAACCCGCGAAGTTCCAGCCAGTTCCAGTTGCGCCTAAAGAAGAAAGGTCCTCTCCTGCCGCTGTGGAGATAAAACCCGAAGTGCCGCATGCGATAATCATCGCTAAGCCGAAGAGCGGTTTCTCTCCGCTTTTAGTGAGCTTCAACGCGGCAAAATCATATTCTAAATCCGGGAGAATCGTTTCCTACTCCTGGGATTTTGGCGACGGCGACGCCTCTTCCAAGAAAAATCCGCAAAATACCTACTGGAGCACTAACTATGGTAAGCGTGTATTTACCGTCACCCTTACCGTAAAAGACGAAAAGGGCCAGACAGCCAGCGTAAGCCAGGAAATAGAAGTATTTACCAAATAGCCCGCAGGCTGTATTTCTAAGCAGCGACCTCATCCCTGGTTTACCGGAATCATGAAGCATCTAAAAACTTACCTGAAAACCATCATTTTTTATCTTTTTGCCAGCCTGGTATTATTGGAGGCCGGATTATTCCTATCAGGAAGGTATCTATTGTGGCAAAGGCAGGCAGGTAAAAGCCTGCCGGGCGCTATAAATATAGCCTGTTTGGGGGATTCGCATACTTTCGGAGTGGGGACTTACATACGGAACAGTTATCCCGCGCAGTTAGAGCGCCTGCTTGCCATTAATAATCCCGGTAAAAAGTTTTCCGTGTCTAATTTAGGCGTCCCCAATTCGCCTACCAAGAGGCAAGG
>CAZNGC010000050.1:0-8822 GCA_964572435.1 uncultured Planctomycetales bacterium
ACGGCCTGCTTACCATCGACGGTCAGAAGATGTCCAAGTCCCTGGGAAATTTTATTACCGTGGAAAATTGTTTGAATAAACATTCTGCGGATGCCCTGAAGGTCTTATTCTTATCCACTCATTATTCTCATCCAGTTGATTATACTGAACAGAAGATTGCGGATGCCGAGAAAGAGATACAGCGGATTGAAATATTATTTCATAGAATAGAGAAAATCAAGAAATCACAAATAACAGGAGAAATAGGATTAGTTGATTTTATAACAGCAGGTAAAGAAAAGTTTATGCAGGAGATGGATGATGATTTTAATACTCCGGGGGCGATAGCTGCTGTTTTTGAACTCGTAAACAAAGCCAATAAGTTTTTTGATACCCAGGGAGATAATGTGAAGGTAGCAAACGCAGTAAAATCGGCACTCGTTGAGCTATTTTCCATCTTAGGAATTAACCTGGATAATAAAAATGAACTTAGTGATGAAGATGTAGATTATATAAATCTTAAAGTTAGAGAAAGAAATGAATCCAGGAAGAACAGGGATTTCCGGAGGTCCGACGAGATCAGGAAAGAACTGGAGTCAAAAGGGATAATCCTGGAAGATACCAAGGATGGTACCTCTTGGCGGAAAAAGATTTAAGCGTGAAACAGGCATAGACAATGAAAGGCAAATTCATTACATTCGAAGGTTCTGAAGGATGCGGCAAGAGCACGCAGTCCGGGATGCTTTACCGTTACCTGAAATCGGGAGGCGTCAAGGTCATCTATCTGCGCGAACCCGGCGGGGTGAAATTGAGCGAGAAAATCCGCCGGATCCTGCTGGATCCGGGAAGCAGGATCTCCCCGGAAGCGGAGACCCTGCTTTATATGGCTGCCCGCGCGCAGGTGGTCAGGGACTTGATCAAGCCGGCGCTGGAATCCGGCAAGACAGTTATCTGCGACCGCTTCCTGGATTCTACCGTCGCTTACCAGGGGTTTGGCCTGGGCATAGATATAGGAGTGATCAGGGCTATCGGTAAATTCGCCACTCTCGGGATAAAACCTGACCTTACGATTTTCCTGGATCTGGCGGTGGAGAAGGGGCTTAAACACCGCCTTAATTGCAGCGACCGCATAGAAAGGCGTTCTTTCGTTTACCATCAAAAGGTGAGGAATGGGTATCTTAAGCTTGCCAGGCTTGAACCGGAGAGGATCAGGATAGTCAAGGTCAGGCAGGACAAGCTGGCTACCCAGGAGAATATCAGGGAGTTGGTCGATGCGCTCTAACGGCATATTGGGGCATGATAAGCCCTTGAAGATAATCGGCTCCTATATGGAGAATTCATCTTTTTCCGGAGGGTTCCTTTTCAGCGGGCCCGAGGGGATCGGCAAGAGGCTGGCCGCGCTTTTAGCCGCCCGGAAGATCAACTGCACCTCGGACGGCCCAAGGCCTTGCGGCTCATGTTCTTCGTGCCTGAAGATGGAAAAGCTGCAGCATCCTGACCTGCACATCATCGAAAGCGACGGAGCGCAGATCAAGATCGAGGATATCCGCCTTCTGCAGAGAGAGGCGAGCTTCAAGCCGTATGAGGGCCTGATGAAGATTTTTATCATCAACGACGCGCACAGGTTAAACCCCGAGGCGTCGAATTCCCTGCTCAAGATCCTGGAAGAGCCTCCGGCGGGCAGCCTGATCATCCTGATCAGCCATAAACCGCAGAATATTTTCAAGACGATACTTTCGCGCTGCAAGGTTATCAGGTTTTCTCCTCTGTCCACGAATGAACTGGAGGGGGTACTGGTCAGGAATTATTCCGTGGATAACTTCTCGGCCCATTTTCTGGCGCTTTTTTGCGAGGGGAGGCTTGGGCTGGCCCTGCGGCTGAAAGATTCGAACATCTTCCTGGAAAAGAACAGGATATTCGATTCTTTCATCATTTCGGAGAAGCCGCTTGAACGCAGCCTTGCCGGCCAGGGCAAGGAGCAAATGCGCGGTTTCCTGAACATACTTGCTTCCTGGTTCAGGGATATCTATTTGCTCAAGTCCGGCGTTGCCGATGCCGGCCTGATACACCTTGACCGCAAAGACGATTTAACGAAATTGAGATCGGTATTTTCTTTCAAGCAGCTCGACGGTATACTGACGTCTATCTCGGAAAGCATTGCCTGCCTGGATAATAATGTCAACAGTAAACTGCTTTTGCACAATTTGGGGGCGCAACTATGGAAGGTCTGATTCTGGTACAACTAAGGAATTCCGGGCAGGTGCAATTTTACCAGCCGGGGAATCTTAACTTAAAGATCGGCGATTGCGTAATCGTGGAACATGACCGGGGGCTGGATTACGGATGCGTGATTATGCCTCACCACGGGCATTGCTGCGAGGAGAAGAATTCCAAGGAGCCTCCGAAGAAAGTGATCCGGCTGGCCAGGGAGAGCGACCTGAAGCAGATCGAGGATAATTGTGTCAAGGCCAGGGAGGCTTACAGCGCATGCGAAAAAAAGATCGCCGAGCATAAGCTGGATATGAAATTGGTCAAGGCGGAGTATTCTTTCGACCGCTCGAAGATACTTTTCTATTTCACTTCCGACGGCAGGGTGGATTTTCGCAACCTGGTGAAAGACCTGGCCAAGGTTTTCAAGGCGCGCATCGAATTGAGGCAGATAGGCGTGAGGGACGAGGCCAGGCTTTTCGGGGGGTATGGCTCATGCGGCAGGGAGCTTTGCTGCAAGAGGTTCCTCAAGGATTTTGAGCCGGTAACCATCAAGATGGCCAAGGAAGAGGGGTTGTCGCTCAACCCCCCGAAGATATCCGGATTATGCGGCAGGCTGATGTGCTGCCTTTCGTATGAATATGAGACGTATAAACTGCTTTCCAAGGGCCTGCCCCGCGAGGGCGAGCATTTGAGCACCGCCCAGGGCAAGGGAAAGGTGATCAACGTTAATGTTTTCAAGCGCGCGGTCACCGTGCAGCTGGAAGAGGGCGGCCTGCTGGAGGTAAGCTATAAGGAAAAAGAACATGGCAAATAAGTTTTACATCACTACCCCCATTTATTACGTGAATGCCTCTCCGCATATCGGGCATTCCTATACCAGTATCGCCGCGGATGTCCTAAGCCGTTTCAAACGCGCGGAGCTGGGCAAGGGGAACGTGCGGTTTCTTACCGGCACCGACGAGCACGGGCAGAAGATCCAGAAAGCGGCGGAGGCAGCCGGACTTTCCGCGCAGAGCTTCGTGGACCGGACAAGTCAGCAATTCCGCGGCCTCTGGGAAACGCTCGGCGTCTCCTATGACGATTTTATCCGTACCACCGAAGAACGGCATGTCAAGTTCGTGCAGAAGGTGCTGGATATCCTTTTCCGCAAAGGGGATATCTATGAAGGCAAGTATGAAGGTTTGTACTGTACTCCCTGTGAGACATTCTGGCTTCAGTCGCAGGCAGAGGGCGGTTTATGCCCTGACTGCAAGAGGCCCGTAGAGCGCATCGTCGAGAGCAACTATTTCTTCAAGTTATCCAAATACCAGGATTGGCTCATGGGTTTCCTTAAAGAAAATCCGGGTTTTATCCGTCCTGTCAGCCGTTACGAGGAGACCTTAAGGTTCCTGGAGTTGAACAAGCTTAACGATTTGTGTATTTCCCGCCCGAAGGAGAGATTGAGCTGGGGCATTCCCCTTCCTTTTGCCCCCGGGCATGTTACTTATGTTTGGTTCGATGCGTTGATCAATTATTTGAGCGCCGTAGGGGAGTTCGGCGATAAAGACGCCTACCATTCTCAATGGTGGCCGGCGCAGCTGCATCTGATGGCCAAGGACATCTTAAGGCAGCATACTGTTTACTGGCCGATCATGCTGCAGGCGCTGGGTATTCCTTTGCCGGAAGCGGTCTTCGCCCACGGCTGGTGGATGATCAACGAAGACAAGATGTCCAAATCAAGGGGAAATGTAGTTAATCCGGTGGATATGGTATCCAAGTACGGACTTGACGCCTACAGGTATTTTCTGCTGCGCGATGTACCTTTCGGCCTGGACGGCAATTTTTCCGAAGACGGTATAGTTAAGCGTTACAATAGCGACCTGGCGAATGACCTGGGCAACTTGGTTTACCGCACCCTGACCATGGTCGAGAAATATTTTGACGGCAATATCCCCGCGGTTGTCCCTAATAACAATGTGAAATCGGTAAGCGACATTTTGATAAAGATAGAAGATCTCCCGAAGCGTGTTTTTGCCGCCCTGGAAGAGGTTAACTTCAGCCAGGCGCTGGAATCTATCTGGGAACTGATCGGCATGGCGAATAAATATGTGGAGGAAACTAAGCCCTGGAACCTGGCCAAAGAAAACAAACAGGAAGATCTGAAGCAGTTTATCCGCCTCCTGGTCGATGTGATCAGGGCGGTATCCGGGCAACTGGAGTTCTTCATGCCGCAGACCGCGCTTTCCATACAGGAGCAGTTTTCCGGGGAGAAGATCAGAAAGGGCAGCCCTTTGTTCCCTCGCATCGAAACCAAAAAGAAGTAATTCTTTGTTCATGTTAGTCGATACCCATTGCCATCTTGATTTTCCTGAATTCGATGCCGACCGCGAGCAGGTCATTTCGCGGGCCATGCAGGCCGGGGTTTCGCTGATAGTCAATATCGGCGCCACTCTGGAGACTTCCGCCTGCGCCTGCGCCATGGCCGAAAAGTACCCGCAGGTTTATGCCGGGGTAGGGGTACATCCGCATGACGCCGCGGGATTTGACCAGGCATCTGAAGTGCGCTTGAAGGAATTGGCTTTCAGGAATAAGGTGGTTGCCGTCGGAGAGATCGGCCTGGATTATTACCGTAATCTGTCTCCGGCGGGAAAACAGGTAGACGCGTTCAACAGGCAGATCAATTTGGCCAAAGAATTAGAATTGCCCCTGGTCATCCATAGCCGCCAGGCTGACGCCGATACTCTTAAAATCCTCAAAGGGGCTATGCCCGTCAGGGCGCTGATCCATTGTTTCTCCGGGGACAAGGTCTTCCTCGACGGCTGCCTGGAACTGGGTTTTTTCATTTCTTTCACCTGTAACGTTACTTATAAGAAGGCGCAGGGTTTGAGGGATTTGCTCAAGATTGTCCCTTTGGATCGGCTGATGCTGGAGACCGACGCTCCCTATTTATCCCCGGAGGGTTTCCGCGGCAGGCGTAATGAGCCGATGCAGGTAAAATTACTGGCTGAGGCGGTCAGTACGGTTAAAGGCGTTTCCTTCGAGGAGGTAGCCGCCAATACCACCAGAAACGCCAGGGAGTTTTTTAATTTAAAAGATAAATGAATATCCGCACAATAGATTGGAAGAATGATAAAGTAAGGATAATTGACCAGAGCAGGCTGCCGCAGAAGCTGGTTTACCTGGATATCGATAAGGCGTTGTTTTTACGCAAGGCGATCAGGGACCTTAAGGTGCGTGGCGCTCCGGCCCTGGGCGCGGCAGGGGCTTTGGGTGTATACCTCGGAATAAAAGATTATTCCGGCTCGCGGAAAGGTTTTTTCCGCAGGCTGGCGTCAGCGGAGGCTTATATCGCCGCCTCGCGCCCGACGGCAAGGAATCTTTTCTGGGGGATTGAGAGGGCGCATGGCGCGGCGGTAAAGAATAAAAACGAGCCGGCCAGCAGGATAAAAGAGGCGGTGCTTGATGAAGCCAGGGAGATTATGCGGGAAGATGCGCTGTCCTGCAGGTCGATCGGCTCTTTCGGAGCCGGCCTGCTGAAATCCGGCAGCCGGGTATTGACTATTTGCAATGCCGGGATACTGGCGACTGTAGATTACGGCACGGCCCTGGGGGTTATTTATTCTGCGATAGGCCAAGGTAAGAAGATAAAGGTTTTCTCCTGCGAGACAAGGCCGCTGCTTCAGGGGAGCAGGCTCTCCTGCTGGGAATTGCTCAAGAAAGGCGTGGATGTGACGATGATCGCCGATAATACCGCGGCTTACCTTATGGCCCTGGGCCTGGTCGATATGGTGATTACCGGAGCCGACCGGATAGCTGCAAACGGAGATGCGGCAAATAAGATAGGCACGTTGAACCTGGCTGTTCTCTGCCGCTGCCACAGGATACCTTTTTATATTGCCGCCCCGCGCAGCACCTTCGATTTGTTTACTGCATCCGGCAGGCATATAGATATCGAGATGCGCCGCAGCCAGGAGGTTACCGGAATGCCCGGCAGGAAGAGAACCGCTCCGTCGTCTGCCGCGGCGCTTAATCCGGCTTTTGACGTAACTCCGCACGGCCTGGTCAGCGCTTTCATTACCGATTACGGAATTGTGCGCCAGCCTTATGCCGCCAATATCAAGAAGTTGTTCAGGGAGAAATAAATGCGTTTGAAAGAGATAGGTGAATTCGGTTTGATCAAGAGGATCAGCGCTAAGATTAAGACCGACCGTTCGGTTTTTATGGGCAGCGGAGACGATTGCGCCGTGCTGGAACTGGATGATTCCAGGTATCAGTTGTTTACCTGCGATATGATTGTCGAAGACGTGGACTTCAGGAGAAATGACAACCTGGCGGACGTGGGAAGAAAGGCTCTGGCCGTTTCGATCAGCGATATCGCTGCCTGTTGCGGTATCCCCAGGCACGCGGTAGTCTCTCTAGGCCTGCCCAAGGACATCAAAGTGGAAGAGGCCGATCTTCTGGCAAAGGGACTTTTGGCGCTGGCAGGAAAATACAAGGTGAATGTCGTCGGAGGCGATATCAGCGTTTGCGATAAACTGGTTATCGACGTAAGCATGCTGGGGGAAGTCGAAAAGGAAAAACTTTGCCTGCGCGGCGGCGCCAGGGCTGGTGACATCATAATGGTGACCGGCGCCTTCGGCGGCTCGATCAAAGGGAAACATTTGAAATTCACCCCGCGGCTGGAAGAGGCGCGTTTCCTGGCCGGGAATTTCAGGATCAATTCGATGATCGACGTATCCGACGGCCTGCTCCAGGACCTGGGGCATATACTCGAACGCAGCTCATCCGGGGCAGTCATTTACGAAGATCTGATACCCTTGAGCCGCCAGGCCAGGGATGCGCAGGAGGCGCTTTGTTCCGGCGAGGAATTCGAATTGCTTTTTACCGCTTCGCGCAAAGAGGCCGGCAGGATCCTTAAATCTTCGAAGTACCGTTTCAACCTGATAGGCGAGGTTATGCCGAAGTCATTCGGTTTGAGATTGATCGACGGCAAGGGCAGGTATAAAATGAACTTAAAAAGCGGATACAGGCACTTCTGATGAGAAAATTATCCACTTCGGCAAGACAGACATTTAAAATAGGCAAAGCCATCGTCTCCAAACTGGGGCCGGGCCGGATCATCCTTCTTTCCGGTTCCCTGGGCGCAGGAAAGACAGTTTTGGCAAAGGGTATCGCTGCCGGCTTGGGCATAGACGAACGGGAAGTGCTTAGCCCCACCTTTGTATTCCTGCGCGTATATAAAGGTAAGCGTTCCATGAATCATTTTGATTTCTACAGGGTAAAGAACCCGGCCGAGATTATGGCAATGGGGTATGAAGAATACTTTTACTCGGATGCCGTGACGATTATCGAGTGGCCCGAGCGCCTGAAATTCCTCTTGCCAAAAGAGTTCCTGAAGATTAAGCTGGTTGTTAAAGGCGATAGCAGCAGGCTGTTGGAGTTTTCGGCCAGGGGCCGGGAATACGAACGGTTACTCAAGGATATGTATGAAGATATTAGGTATTGATACGACCACTAAATTATTATGCCTCGGCCTGTACGTCGACGGCAAGACGTACGGGTATAGCTTAGAGACGGGCAGGAAGCTTTCTTCGCTCCTCGTCCCCTGCATAAAAAATGTGCTTGAAGCGGCGGCCTTGAAGGTTTCTGACATTGATTATTTTGCCTGCGGCCTGGGTCCGGGGGCGTTTACCGGCATACGCATCGGCATGGCTACGATAAAAGGTTTAAGCGTCACAGGGCCCAAGGCTGTTATCGGTGTGCCTACCATGGATATATTGGCGGAGAACGTCGAGGCGGAGGAGGCATTGATAATCCCGGCAATCGATGCCAGGAGAGGGCTTGTCTATTCTTCTTCGTACAGGAAAGAAAAAGGCGAGTTGAAACGTAAAAGCGGGTATAAACTATTGAGCCCGGAAGAATTCATATCTACCATCTCCCGCAGGGCGGTAGTTTTTGGCGACGGGGCGGATTTATATAAAAAGAAGATATGTTCAGATTGCGGGTCTGTAACGTTCCTGGATAAGGATTACTGGTTTCCCAAGCCGCATAACTTGATCAAGCTTGCCCTGCGCGGGATAAAAACCGGGCAGGTATTTTCGGCTGAAGAAATCAAACCGATTTATATTTATCCTCAAGAATGCCAAGTAAAAAAGAGATAGGTTACCGGCCCACCTGGGCCGAGGTCAACCTGAATAACCTGGAATATAACTTCCGGCAGGTAAAATCGCTTCTTGCGCCGGCCACTATGGTATTGGTTACGGTCAAAGCGGATGCCTACGGGCACGGGTTGATTCCCGTCGCCAGGAGGCTGGAGGCTTGCGGCGTAGATTACCTGGGTGTCGCCTCCATTGACGAGGGTATAAAATTGAGGGAAGCGGGGGTAAGAACCCCGATTCTGGTATTGGGCCTTATCCTTAAGCAGGATATCCATTCGCTGTTTACCTTCAAGCTGACCCCGACCGTGTGCGATTACGAACTTGCCGAGGCCTTGAGTAAAAAGGCCCGCGCGTTAAAGAAGGCGATGCGCGTGCACGTCAAAGTGGATACCGGCATGGGCAGGATCGGAGTAGCCCCCCAGGACGCCCTGGGCCTGATAAAGAAAATCCGCCTGCTCAAATCTGTTGTTGTCGAGGGGGTCTTCTCGCCTTTTC
>CAZNGC010000051.1:0-8756 GCA_964572435.1 uncultured Planctomycetales bacterium
GGGTATTTTCTTACCGAGTTGATAAAGTGCATAAAGAGGAATAGTGTTTTTGTTACAACTCCTTGTGATTTCATCCGGGATTTTCTCTCAAGCGAGGATCTTTTTAATTTGGTTTGCCTGGTTATCAAGGCCAGGCCTTTCAATGATGTTGTTGAGGCATACAGTTTAAAACCGGTGGGTAAATTCGAATTGCTGGATTATTTTGCCAGGCAATATTCATTGAAATATGAGGTTAAGCGCGGGGTCAAGCTTAATTGCCCCACGGGCCGCAAGGACAGTTATTTCCCTACATCGAAGAAGGCAAATGTATTGTTGGGATATAAATCCAAGTTTTCTTCTTTGCAAACAGTAATGAAAGAGGCAGGGTATTTACTTGAAGGATAAACAGCTTGGCATAAGGAAGAAAATATTAAAGTTAACCGAAGATTATTTTTATGCCGCGGGCAAGAATGGTTTTGTCCCGGGGAAAACGGCTGTTCCTTACGGCGGCAGGGTTTATAACGAGAAAGAATTGGTTTCTTTGATTGACGCCTCATTGGATTTCTGGCTTACTGCTGGGCGTTTCGCAAAGAAATTCGAAAATGGACTTGCGGGTTTTTTAGGAGCAAGGTACTGCCTTTTAACTAATTCCGGTTCTTCAGCGAATCTGTTGGCGGTTTCCGCGCTAACCTCTCCGCTATTGAAGGATAGAAGGTTAAAACCCGGGGATGAAGTTATCACTACTGCCTGCGGTTTTCCCACAACCCTTAATCCGATAATCCAGAATAACCTGGTGCCGGTATTTGTGGATGTCGAGCTTGGAACATATAATATCCAGGCTGACGTGATCGAGAAAGCGATTACTGCAAAGACAAAAGCTATCTTTACCGCTCATACCCTGGGGAATCCAGTAGATATAGATAAGATAAAAAAGATTGTAAGAAAATACAATCTTTGGTGGTTGGAAGATAACTGTGATTCTTTGGGTTCGCAATATAGGGGCAGGTACACCGGCACGTTCGGGGATATTTCTACCTGCAGTTTTTATCCGCCGCATCACATTACTATGGGAGAGGGAGGGGCGGTTTTAACGGATAATCCTTTGTTGAAGAAGATCATCATGTCGTTTCGCGATTGGGGCAGGGATTGCTGGTGTGAATCCGGGCAAGATGATACTTGCAAGAGAAGGTTTAGCCAGAAGTTCGGTGGCCTGCCTTTTGGTTATGACCATAAATATGTTTATTCCCATGTAGGCTATAACTTAAGGGTTACCGATATGCAAGCGGCAGTGGGGTGCGCCCAATTAAAGAAATTGCCCGGTTTTATTAAAGCCAGAAAAAAGAATTTCAGGTTTTTGTACAAAGCTTTTGGGAAATTCGATAAGTATTTTATCCTGCCGCGCGTTGATAAGAATGCCGACCCAAGCTGGTTTGGTTTCCCCATTCTTGTAAAAGAAAGCGCGCCTTTTAGCAGGGGAGATATCGTGAATTACCTGGAGAGTAAAAAAATAGCTACCCGTATGCTTTTCGGAGGCAACCTGATAAAACAGCCGGCATATAAGGACTTGAATTATAGGGCAGCGGGAAGGCTTGATAACACGGACCTGGTGATGAATAATCTTTTTTGGATAGGGGCTTATCCTGGTCTCAACCCGCGTATGCTAATTTATATAGAAAAGTTTTTAAATAATTTCTTGAGAGAAGTATTATGAAGCTAACTGTTTTTATAGCTTGTTTTAACGAGAAAGCGACTATCTTGAAGGCGATCGAGGAGGCTCAAGCTTTGAACGTCGATAAGGAAGTAGTGGTTGTGGATAATTGTTCTACTGATGGCACGCGCGAAATACTTGAGCCGCTCAAAGGGATTGATAATTTGCGCATAGTCATCCACGATAAAAATATGGGTGTGGGGTATTCGGCGAGGGAAGGGATTAATTTGGCGCGCGGAGAATATTTTTACGCCCCGTGCGCGGACCTGGAATATAAAATGAGCGATGTTTACAAAATGTTTGAGAAGCTGGAGAAGGAAAAGCTGGATGCTGTTTTCGGCTCAAGGTTGCTGGAAAGAAAAGGAACCTCGTTGTTTAAGCTTATTAAAGAAAGGCCCTATTGGCTTGGTTCGATTATCTCAACTTTTCTTACCAATTTGTTTTACGGCAGGAACTTTACCGATATTATCGCCACCAAGTTGATAAAGACGGATATTCTTAAGGGGCTGGGTTGCCGGGCTGATAATCAAGCTTTTGAGTTTGAGCTTGTGAGCCGGCTTTGCAAGAAGGGGTGCAGGATCGGGGAGGTACCGGTTTGGTATAAGCCGCGGACGCATAAAGAAGGCAAGACTATTAAAGCGACAGATATGATCCCCGCTTTATGTGAGATCTTTAGAGTAAAGTTTCTTACAAAAGTTAAATAGGATGAGCGTGTTTATAACAAAGAAGAGGCTGTCTCGGTTTTTTAAATTGGCGGGATTTGGAAAGATGCCGCTTTTGCCTTACATTCTGAATATTGAACCGGGGAATATCTGTAATCTGCATTGTCCTTTGTGTCCTACGGGATCCGGGGATAAAAGTTTGTCTAAAGGGTTCTTGAGCCTGGAATTGTTCAAGAAAGTCTTTGACCAGTTATCTACTTCAATCGAATCGATAAACCTCTACAGCTGGGGAGAGCCTCTTTTAAATAAAGATTTGATCAAAATTATCAGGTACGCTAAATCTATGAATGGGAAGGTAAAGATTACAACCAGCTCAAATTTAAATATACAAGACAATAAACTGCTTGCTGATCTGGTTGTTTCAGGCATAGATGAAGTGATTATTTCCTGTGACGGCATAGATCAAGATTCGTACGGGCGTTACAGGCAAGGGGGAGATTTTACGCTGGTTATTCAAAATATGAAAGAAATGGCGAGAATCAGGAAGGAATCCGGGGCTAAAACGAAGTTGGTTTGGAACTTTCTTGTTTTTAAACACAATGAAGAAATGGTCGAGAAAGCACAGAAGATGGCTGGAGAAATCGGCGTAGATTTCCGTATCGGCCTGATGCGTACATCTATGAAAGATGAAATACTTAAACCGCATTCCGAGGCTATACAAAAAGACATTAGCTGGATTCCCGACAGGCAGGAGTATTGCGCTTATGATAAAGTAAAATTAACCGCTAAAAAGGTTATCAGCACTTGCCGCAAGCCATGGCAGGAGATTACGATTAACTGGGATGGGAGGGTTTTTCCCTGTTGCGCAGTTTATGGGGATAATTTTAGCCTGGGGGATGCCAGCAGGGAGCGTATTGCTGATATATGGAACGGCCACGATTATGTCCAGGCAAGAAAAGAAATACTGCGGAAGGAAGTGAGACCTTTGACTGTATGCGGTTTATGCCGGGATAACGGGTTTATGCATATGTAAACTGTTTATGAAGAAAATATTTATTCCATTATTTTTAGCGGTTATCTTGTTCACGGTTCTTTATTATTTCTGGCTCGTCCCGAAATATACCGTGCCTATCCTGATGTATCATGAGATTGGTTATGAGGGGGGAAGTTTCTCGGTTACTCCGGAGAATTTCGCCAGGCAGATGGAATATATCAAGAACGGCAGGTATGAGGTAATTACTCTTGACCAGCTGGTTGAAGGGGTAAAAAGCGGCAAGGCTTTTAAAAGGAACAAGGTAGTTATCACTTTCGATGACGGGTATGAAAATAATTTTAAATACGCTTATCCGGTGCTAAAGAAGATGAAATTTCCCGCGACCATATTTATCATATCCGGTTTTATGGATAGGATTCCCAGGGAGGGGGAAAAGGAATTCCTGAAATGGGCAGAAGTTAAGGAGATGTCTGAAAACGGTATATCTTTCGGTTCCCATACGATGAACCATATGTATCTTGGCGATGCGATGGATGAAAAGGCGGCATTAGGGGAAATCGCCGGATCAAAAAAGATGATTGAGGAGAAAACTGGTTCAAGCGTCGGTTATTTCTGTTATCCAAGCGGAGGTTTTAACGATAAGGTAAAGGAGATGGTTAAGTCTTGCGGGTACAAGGGGGCATGTACTACCAACCGGGGGTTTGTGGATTTTAACAGGGATGTCTATGAGTTAAAGAGGGTCAAGGTTACGAATTCGGATTTGAGCCGGCCTGTCAGTTTCTGGATAAAGCTTTCGGGTTATTATAATGTTTTGAGAAAAGAGAAGCATCCGCATAGATAAGGAGCTTATAATGCAAAGATTGATTGAAGCGCTAAGAACGATAAATTACTGGGCGATAGTCCTGCTGCCTTTTTCTGTAGCTATATCCCCGGGGTTTGCCAATGTGGTTATCGCGGTGATGATCATCGCGTTTCTGTCCGAGAAGATGGCCAAGACGGAGAAGCCGTTTCTTCCTTCATTGCCGCTGGCAATTTTTTGTTTGTTTATCATTGCCGGCGCGTTATCTTTTGTGAATACGGTTAGTGTCCCTGATAGCGTCAGGGGTATGATTAAATTGCTCAAGGCGATGCTGATTTTTGGCGTATGCAGCCAGAGTGTCAGGGATAAGGAGCATTTGAAAAGGATAGCCTCCTCCGTAGCGTTTTCCATTTCATTGATCGGCTTCGATGCTCTCTGGCAGTCTTTTTCCGGAAGGGATTTTATACGCGGGAACCTCCTGCAGTCGGCAATAGGCCTGCCGCGGGCGACCGCTTCTTTTCCCGGCTGTAACGGCCTGGGGGTTTATCTTACGGCGCTGACGCCGCTTATCGCCGGGCTTGCTTTATTCTCCAGCCGCCTAAGGAACAGGGTATTCCTTTTATCAGCGGCGCTGCTTGGCTGCCTGGGTATTGGCCTTACCCTGTCCAGGGGGGCGGGGCTGGGGCTTCTGGCGGGTTTATTGATCGTAAGTTTTGCCAGGAAGAATTATATAGTAATCTCGGCTATGGTTTTATTGATTGGCGCTTCGCTGTTTTTTATGCCTGATAACATTAAGAAGTGGGCTAAGGGTGAGCATTATAATCCCCTGGTGATGATGACCTGCCAGACGAGGATAGGGATTTACCGCAATACCGCTTACATGATCGGCCAGCATCCTTTCCTGGGGGTGGGTATCAATACTTTCTCCAGGAATTACGGGAAGTACCGCCAGGAGGCGGTGGAGGCGACAAACCCGACGGCCGATAATTATTACGCGCACAATAACTTTTTGCATATCGCCGGAGAGATGGGGCTGCTCGGCCTGGCCATTTTCCTGGCGTTTTTGTTTTCGGTGCTGAAATCTGTATGGGCATCGTTCAGGAAGCACAGCGATCTTTTCCTGAAGGCTTGTTCCATATCGGTGCTGGCGGCAATTTGCGCTTATCTTGTCAACGGCCTTACCGAGACCAGCCTTTACTATTCGCGGATAGTGATGATTTTCTGGTTTTTGATCGGTTTGGGCCTGGCTTTAGGGAGGATAGGGGATGATTCTTCAAAACAACAGGCATAGGAAGCTGTTTGTAATTATCCTTGCCGCGGCTTTTTTGTTTAAGTCCGCTATTTTTGTTTTTGGTTTAATACACGCTCCGGAAAGTATGTTCGATTCGGATTCGCAGTTTTACCTGCAAACCGCTGAAACGATACGAGATCGCGGGGTATTTGGCATAGAGAACCCGAAAGATAAAATAAATTATAATGCTTTTAAGACTCCGGGTTATCCGGTTTTTCTTGCTTTAACGCACGATACATTAAAGTTACCTCTTGCCGGGGTGGTTTTTCTGCAGCTGCTTTTAAACATGCTCACCGGTATCATTGTTTATAAACTGGCTGTGGAAATAGATTACCGGATCGGGCTTTTGAGTATGGCGATTGCGGTTTTTGACCCGCCTACGACGGTGTTTTCTTTAAAGGTGATGAGCGAGGCGTTGTATATTCTTTTTCTTTTCGCGTTTGTTTACCTTTTTATCCGTTATATCAAGAGCGGCAGGACGGGTTTCCTTGCCTGCTCGGCCTTACTGCTTGTCTTGGCGACTTTTGTGCGGCCGATAAGCTATTTCCTCGGCATAGCCGTGGCTGTCTTCGTGCTTTACGCCAATCCTTCAGGCAGCCTTTGGAAGTCTATGGCGCAGGCAATCGTGTTTTTGTTCATAACCTACAGCATCCTGGGCGCCTGGCAGGTGAGGAATTATCAGCGTACAGGCTCAAGCTCTTTTGCCGGGGTAGGTGATTCGAATTTCCGCGTGCATGGGTTAGTCAGTAATTCGGATAAAAGCAGCAATAAGTTCCTGCAGGCGATAAATTACCTGGATATGGCATGGGTGAGCCTTATCGACTTGATGACCCCTCCGGGTACGCTGAAATATTACAAATCGAAGTTTTTAGCGGCTCTCGGCAAGATCTTCTTCTACCCATGGATGGTGTTTTGGATGGCGGGGTTATTGGTCGGATGCGTAAAGGCCCGGCGCAATATTTACTGCCAGTTCCTGTTTTTGTTGATGCTGTATTTTATCGGGGTTACGATCGTCAATATTTCCGATGCCGGAGGGGAGAGGTTCAGGATACCTTTTGTCGCCTCTATCGCGGTCATCTCTTCATTCGGCTGGCTGGCAATAAGGGATTTCTGGGCAAGGAATAAATGGGTTACCGCAGCAAGGAGGGTAAAGTAAGATGCTTTCAGTGATAATACCGGTTTTCAACGAGGAAAAAACCATCGGAGAGATAATTAACAAGGTGAACTGCCTGGCTATCGAAAAGGAGATCATTGTCGTCAACGATTGTTCGAAAGACAATACGGCATCGATCTTGAGCTCGATTAACCTGGCTAATCTGAAAGTAATCCATCATGTGAGCAAGAGAGGCAAGGGCGCGGCAGTGCGTACCGGCCTGGAGAACGCATCGGGAGAGTTTGTGATTATCCAGGACGCGGACCTGGAGTACGATCCGGGTGATTATTTCAAGCTTATGGAAGCGGCAAGGAGCCAGGGGGCGGATATAGTCCTGGGCGCCAGGTTTACCGGAGGCTACCACGGGATAGTCCTGCCCAAGGCGGGGAATCGTTTCTTAACCGGGTTGATGAACGGTTTGTTCGGGGCCAAGCTCAATGATTGTTTTACTTGTTATAAGCTTATGCGCAGGGAGAATATCACCGGGCTGGCCCTTAAGTCCAACAGTTTCGATATCGAGATCGAGATATTGGCCAAGGCGATAAAGAAGGGTATGCGTATGGTGGAGGTGCCTGTTTCATATAACCCGCGTTCATACAAAGAAGGCAAGAAGATAAGGATAATCGACGGCCTCTGGGCGGTGATGAGGATATTGTATTTCAGGTGTTTTAGCTGATGGAAAAGATACTTGTCATAAGAAACGACAGGTTCGGGGAGTTTTTGCTGAATATCCCGGCAATCCGCGCGCTTAGGTCCAGGTATCCTTCGGCGAAGATCGTCGCGGCGGTAAGCGGGCCGGTCAGGGAGCTTGCCGGGATGCTGGATTGTATTGATGAGGCGCTTGCCTGGGATAAAGATTTCCGGAAGAATTTGCGCGGGCAGGGCTTCGGACTTTGCGTTATCTTTAACCCTACAAAGGAGGCGCATTGGGCGGCTTTCAGGGCGGGGATACCTTTGCGTGTTGGTTATGACAGGAAGTGGGGATTTCTGCTTACGCATAGGAAAAAAGATGAAAAGTGCCTGGGGGCAAGGCATGAGGTGGAGTATAATCTTGAGCTGGTAAGCCTGCTCACAGGTGAGAGTACGGCTGAAAAATGGGGTCAGACCCCGTTTCTTTCGGTACCGGAAGGCAGCGATAAATGCGGCTGCGGGCCTTTTCTGGCGATCCATCCGTTTACCAGCGATCCGCTAAAACAGTGGCCGCTGGAAAGGTTTATGGAATTAGCGCGCTCTCTGGCTTCTAAGGCAGGGGCCAAGGTTGTTCTTGTCGGAAGGTCGGAGAGTTGGCCAGGCCTTGGCGAGGAGGAAGGCTTGGGGGTCGTGGACTTAGTTAACAAAACAAGCCTGGTTGAGCTGGCGCAGGTGTTGAAGCAGGCCAGGCTTTTGATAAGCTGCGACAGCGGGCCGATGCACCTTGGCGCCGCTGTAGGCACTCCGGTGGTTGCCTTATTCAGGAATGATTTGCCGGGCAAGACCGCCCGGCGCTGGGGGCCGTGGGGGCCCGGGCATGCGGTTATCGAGAAAAGCAGGCTTGAGGATATTAGTGTAGAGGAAGTGCTTGACAAGGCCAGGAATATAGGGTATAGTTAATTAACATATCTGTTAATTAACTATACTTGATATGAACTACAGAAAACTGAAGCTGTTAAATAAATTCTATTTTAGTTATCGCGATATCTCCAGGGCCTTTGGGATATCTCCCGGTTCAGGCCGGGTAGCTGCCAGCAGGCTGGTAAAGAGCGGGGATATTACCAGGGTCAAGAGGGATTTTTATGTATTAAGCCAAAGGTGGAATTCTTCTTCCGTTGAAGAGCGTTTTATTTTAGCTAATTTACTGCAAGTGCCTTCCTACATATCGCTTATGACCGCCTTAAGTTATTACGAGGTTACTACCCAGATGCAGAGGGATTTTATAGAATCCGTGGGGTATTACAGGACAAAGTTGGTTGAGATCAAGGAAAGCAGCTTTAACTATAGCAAAATAAAAAGGAAATTATATTTTGGGTTCGCAAAGATTAAGGGATTTTTTATCGCCAGCCCCGAGAAGGCGTTTCTTGACGCGGTTTATCTGAAATCTTTGAAAAAATATAATTTTGATTTTAGCTCTATTGATTCCGGTAAGCTGGATATGAAGCAGATTAAGCGGATGTCGGGAAGATACCCGTTATTA